>CAZMDZ010000381.1:0-3654 GCA_964565175.1 uncultured Planctomycetales bacterium | reverse complement strand
CTACCCGCCTGGACTTACCAAGCAAAGCCCGCTGATTCGTTTTATTCCAGTTTCATTTCTGGTGCTGAGCGGCAGCCCAATGGCAATACGTTGATTTGCGAGGGAGACGATGGCCGCACCTTCGAGGTCACCGCCGACGGCACCATCGTCTGGGAATACTGGAATGAATTCGGCCGTCAGGAGGTTGGCAATCGCCCGAAATCCGATTCAGGAAAGGGCGCTGCCGGTGGTCGCCGCGGCGGTCCGCCGCCGAAGCGACGGGGCGGCCCCCAGCCGAAGGCGTTATTCCGCGCCAGCCGTTACCCGATGGATTTCCTCGAGTTCGAGCTGACCGCAACTCAGGACTGAGTGAGGTCCTTTAACGTCAACTTCAGTTGGGACGCTGGTAAGAGCTCATGCCAGCGTTGCAACATGGCGGTGTGGCCGTCGCGCACTAATTCGCGCTGAAGCTGCTGGGAACAGTCGCGGATGCCGTCGCTGGCGCTATTAAGATCAAGCTGCTGGAACATCAGCGTGAGTTCCGCCACGGTTTTCCCTTTTTCAGCTGCCTTGGCGATTTTTTCAAGCTCGCGCCAATGTTTGCGCGCGTCGCGGAAATCCTTGCCGGCTAGCAGGCTGGTCAAACGCTGGTCGGCTAAGTCGCCAGTGGGAGTACCTTGGAATTCACCTTTCACCTTGGTGTAAAAGGCCTCTGCGCGGAGGAAGTAGCCGCTTTCCTGGAATTTCTGGCCACGTCCCAAGATCGATGCGCCCGCGCCTTCAATGCGCTCCAAAAGAGTGCGCGCAGCCAGGACTTCTGGGGCAAAGTCCGCATCCAATTCAGCCAACGGCAGAATCGCGTCGACGGCGGTGCGGTACATGCCGGCGCGGTAATAGCGTTCGGCTTTGACGCCAGCTTCTAAGTGCTCAATCAGCTTCTTGAGGTTGCGCTTGGACAGCAGTTCTTTGAGCGGGCCGTCCAGGTAGGTTTCGGCGTCGCCCTCAACCCAGCCGCGGCCAGGTTGCAAGCCAGGATCACCTTCCCAGGTGACGGTGCCGTCGACGTCCATGACCAAAATTCGTGGCATGCCCCAGCCATCAGGCACGACGTGACAAGCCTTGTAGTAGGCGAAGTCTTTGTCATAGCCGACGTGCATGCGGTTCAGCGGGTTCTTTTGCAGCAATTGATCCACCATCGATGGATCATGCTCGCCGCCAATGACCAAGACGAACTGATAACCGTACTTCGCGTACTCCGCGGCCAGCTTGTCATAGTACTTAGCGGTGGGGATGACAGCTTCCTGATTTGCCGACCAGAAGATCAATGCCGACGGCCGCCCGCTCAAATCTTCTAAGCTCAATCGCTGCTCCAATCCTTTGCTGCTTGCAGCAACTGCCGAAGTTTGATCGCCGCGCTGCAACCAGGCAATGCCTTCGGTGAACTCCGGCGGAGCTGCGCCGGAAAAAGTACCAGCAGGGCGTTCAATCTCAGCGTTGGCGACCTTGGCCAATGCCAGCTCGCGTTCAATTCGCGCAGCCGGATCGTAGGGGTCGCGGGCCAAGTAGCGAAGTGAGCGGTACGAGACATCGCCGGTACCGGTAATCAAGCCAAAGCCCCCTTGCACCGAATCTCGCGACGGCATTTCCAGCGAGCGGATGTATTGATCATTTAAGTAGACATCCAGAACTTTGCCGACTAAGTCGATGCGCAGTTTTTGCCATTCTTCGCGCAACGCCACCGCGCGGTGGTCGCGGAAGGTCCAAGTGCCGCCGTCTTTGGTGCTGATATCCAAGAAGCCGGTTGGGTGCAAAATGACTGCGTGAGTGGTGTTGGCATCCTTGCGACCAAAGGTCAGGCCTGCAATGGTGCTTTTTTCGGTGGTTAGCCGGATCTCGGCTTCCAGCGAGTAGTCGCCAGAAAAAGCGGCGTCGTAAGTCAGGTCGGCGGTGAAGAATTCACCGGCAGCGCGGCCAGCTGCTTCGTCGTCCACTAGCTTGGCTTCGATCATGGCGCCGTAAGCCGAGTAAGCCTCCGAGCCGGACCAACCAGCCAAGTCCAATTCGTTGTAGGCCACCTTCCAGCGGGCCAAACTCTTGCCGGTCTCTTCAGCCACCGCGGCGTAAAAGTCCAGCGCTTCAGGCAACGAGAATTGGGCGCTCATGCGGCGGGCGATTTCCAACGCCATCATCGGCATTTCGCGTTCGCGATAAGACTTGGCCAATTCCAATCCCTTCTCCAGCATCTTGACCTTCAGCGAAGTATGGCGACGGAAGAGAGGGTCTAACTTGCGCAGCTTCTCTTTGCCTAACTCATAACGGGGATCGTCGGTTTTGCCGCGCAGCTCCAACTCACGCGTGAACTGCAAATACAATCCCGATGCGCGGTCCAGTAGCTTTTGTGATTCCAGTGCGCCCGCCAGCTTCCACAGCACTTCCGGATCTTCCGGTTGGTGCAAATAAGCCTCTTCCAGAAATTCAACAGCGACGTCAGTTTCGCCGCGATCGAGCGCAGCACTGCCGTGGTCAAAATTACTCTTGCGCGCTGCTCTTTTGCCCAACTGGATGTCGCGCAACTCCAAGATCCAGTCTTTCCAAACCTCGTTCAAAGCGTCGATGTCTTCCACTTGTGACAACGGCGCCTTGTCGATGACAAAGGCTTCAAAATGGTTGACGCGATCGCCAAACCCCTTACTGCCAGCACCTGAGTAGTAGTACTGGCGCAACGAATCGCGGTAGACCAATTGGCCGTCATCGTTACGGTAGTTGTAAAGGAAAAAAACCACGCCCCAAGTCGGTGCGTACCAGGGCGGACCCCATTGGTATTGATTCTCCACCAAGATGCGCAAGCTAGGCGCGTTATCCGGAGTGCCCCATTCGCCGCTTTCATCGCGCACGCCTTCGCTATGGTTGGCCATCCAACCGTTGTCCATGCGGCGGGCTAACGGGAACAAGCGGTGGGTGGCCGGTTGGTTCCAGCGCACCGAGCCATTCGACAGGATCGTGGTGCCTTCAAAAAACGATGCGTAGCCCTCGTTCAACCAACCGGGCACACCGCCACGGCCGGTCAATGAAACAAATTGGTGGGCCGCTTCGTGGAAAAGCGTGCCGTACATTTCGCGAATGGTCTCGGTGCCGGATGCGCCGCCCAAAAAGGTTTGCACTGAACTTCCATTGAAGAAACCGCCAGTCCAATCGTTCTCTGGCTTGTTGTTGTACTTCAAATATTCGTCACGGTTTTTGTAGACCATCACCGTGATCTTCGGCGTTGCGCCACCGTCTTCTTTGTATTTGAAGAATTTACGATACGCCTGGTTCATTTGCTCCATCGCAATCGATGAAGTCTGCAAAACCAAAAAACCTGCGTTCGTTTTATAGCGATAGTTTTCGGTTTCTTTGGTCCAAGCGCTTTCCCAATCCGAGTGCTTATCGTTTTCGCGAGCAAGCCATTCCGGATCCAAACCCTCGGTCGGGTCGCCACTGCCCGCGAAAGCATCTTCGACGGCGACGTCTTTGCCACCGGTGCGACGGATGTGTTTGATCCCTGCCCGAGCATCGGGGTGATAGGAATCAATCAGCAGCATCTCGGCGTAGATTTCTAACGCCGAATGAAACCGTCCCTTTTTGGCGTGGTCCTTCGCCAGCTTGTTGAGCTGATTCAGGTGGTCGGTCGTCAGG
>CAZMDZ010000380.1:0-3677 GCA_964565175.1 uncultured Planctomycetales bacterium | reverse complement strand
AATCAGGTGATCGGCACAGACTGCTCCGCGTTGAGCAGCTCTGGTTACAGCCTTGCGATCCAGTGCGTTTTGACCGGCACTGAATTGGCGCTTCATGATGGTGTAGATCTTGCGACGAGCGCGGAAAATCATCATCTTCAGGTTTTCGACTCGTACGTCCAACTTAGCAGCGGCTTCTTTGTAGGGCAGGCCATCGGCCTCGACCAGGAACAAAGCGCGCTTCTCACGCGGCGTTAAGCAGCGGTAGGCGTGCAAGTAAAAATGCAAGTAAAGCGACCAGGCACCGACGAGATCGTCGTGTGCTTCGCGGTCTGCGGTGGCATCGAGCGGGTTAGCGATGGATTCGTCCTCGAGTTCACGAGGTACGTTTTCGTCCATCTCTCGATCTGTGACGCTAAGCGAGAGGGCGTGGTTTCGTTGTGCTCTTCGCGAGTGTTTGAGGACGGTGTTCCTAATGATGGAATGCGTCCAGTTGCGGAAAGCGCTGGGCCGATCGGGCTTGAACTTGAATGGGTAGCGGTAAATGTTGAAAAACACCTCCTGCAGCACATCGGCGGCATCAACCGCGTAAAAACTGCGCCTTAGGTGGTGGAAGATCAACCGCATGACCCCTTCGTTGTTTAGCTCGTAAAGAAGTCCGAAAGCTTCGTTGGAGGCAGAATCTCTATAGACCCGCATGAGTTCGGTTGAGAGCTGATCGCGCTCTTTCACCGTTGCTCCGGACAACCTGTCGGCTGCTTGAGTTAGCTCCTCTTCGCCAGAACGCTGACCGAACTCGCGGAGGCGTTCCGCGAAACTGTCTAGCTGCTCTTGTTTTAGGGAGGCGAAGGTCATTGTTGGGGAGTGAGAAACAGGTATTTCAGCCTAGGGGCAGCTGCAACGGGTGGTAACCCGAAATGTTTACTGTTTCTTGCGCTTAAGGCTAAAGTTTACACCGTCAAGTGCCGAGTGGACCGACGAATCCCTTTGCCCGACTAATTCGTCACCCACTTCGCTCCGCCGACAATACGGAAGGGTTGTCCACCTTCTACGCAGTTGTACGGCTCCAAGTCGCTAACTCCTTTAGCAGCAAGGGCTTCCTCGTCCAGCCAGGCTTTGCCAGTGGCCTCTTCTAAGGGCAGGTCCATCCACGCCAAGACGGCGTCGGCCACGACCTCGGGCTTGCGCCACATTTCGGGACCGCCCATGTTGTGATTGATCGAGGCCTGCGACTCGACGATGGTCGCCGGCCAAAGCGACGCCACGCAGATGCCATCGCCCCGCATTTCGTCGGCCATGCCGAAGGACATCAGTGTTTGGGCGAACTTGGACATGCAGTAGCCGACCTTGCCTTTCATCATCTCGACCTCGAGCGGTGGCGAGATATTCAAGATGTGCCCCCCCTGCCCATGCTGCATCATGGCGCCAGCGCAGAGCTGGGCGGCCAAAAACGGGGCGCGGGCATTGACGGCATGAACCAAGTCGAAGCGCTTCATCGGTGTTTTCATCACCGGCTGAACCCACAATGCCCCAGCGTTGTTAACCAGCGCATCCACCCGCCCAAACTTCTCCACCGTGGCTTTCACCATAGTTTCGACGTCTTCGGCGCTGCGCAAATCCGTGCGCACAGCCAGCGCTTTGCCGCCAGCGGCCTCAATCTCCTCGACCGTTTCGTGAATCGAGCCGGGCAACATATCCCGCGACCGCTCGCTCTTGGCGGCGATCGTCACGGCACAACCGGCTTCAGCCAAACGCAGAGCAATGGCTTTTCCAATCCCACGGCTGGCTCCGGTAACGATGGCGACCTTGCCAGAAAGATCTGGCATTGGGAATAGACAGGGTTGGAGTTGACTCATGAACGGTTCAGGGGAATGGCGTCGGCTTTGGCTGGATTAGCTGTTTGCTTTGACATGCTCGTCGCGCAAAACGCGGCGCAACAACTTCATCATCGAGCTCTTCGGTAGCTCCTCACGAATCATGTATTCGCGCGGCACCTTGTAAGCAGCCAACCGCTCGCGACTCCAGGCGTCGAGCTCCTCCACTGTGGCCGACTCGCCTGGCTGGAAGACGACAAAAGCCTTCACCGATTCGCCACGCTTCTGATCCGGCACGCCAATCGTGCACGACTCAAATACCGCCGGGTGGGATTGCAACACCCGATCAATCTCGTCCGGATAGATGTTGTAGCCACCGGCAATGATCATGTCCTTCTTGCGGCCGACGATTCGCAGGTAGCCTTCTTCATCCATCACCGCCAAGTCGCCGGTATACAACCAACCGTCCTTGATCATTTCGTCGGTGGCTTCTTGGCGCTTCCAATAGCCCTTCATGATCTGCGGACCCTTGACGATCAACTCGCCTTCTTGGCCAAACGGCATCTCGCGTTTGCCCTCTTCGGGATCGACCACCCGGGCATCGGTCGATGGGAACGGAATGCCGATGTGCCCGATCTTGCGCTTGCCTTCCAACGGGTTGCAAGTCACCACCGGTGAAGTTTCGGTCAAGCCGAAGCCTTCGACGATCTTGGCCCCGGTCAGCGATTCGAAGCGCATCTGCACGTCTTCGGTCAGCGGTGCAGACCCAGAGAAGCAAGATTTCACCGACGACAAGTCAATCTTGTCGATTCCCGGGTACTGGTTGATCGCGTTAAACATCGCCGGAACCGCCGGGAACAGGGTGACGCGGTGCTTATTGATGCTTTTGATCAGCCCCGGAATATCGCGCGGATTCGGCACCACCACAATGCACGCCGCCGCATGCAACGGCCAAGCCATGCACACGGTCAAACCGAAAATGTGGAAATACGGCAGCGCCGCCAGCAGCACCTCGCCCCCGACCTCAACACCTTGGAACCAAGCTTGCACTTGTTGCAAGTTGCAGCTTAGGTTGCGATGGGTCAGCATCGCGCCCTTCGACACGCCAGTCGTGCCACCGGTGTACTGAATCACAGCGACGTCATCTACCGTCGGCTTGCGCTTCGGCGGTTTCGGCGTAGTGTTTTTGATGATGTCCTTAAAGAAAGACAACCCGGTCGCAGCTGGCACCTTGGCGCACAGCGGTGGGTCAGCCTTCTTCAACTTAATCGGCGCCAATAGATTCAGCGGGAAGCGCAGGTAATCTGGAATCGAAGCGATGATGTATTCGCGCACCGGCAGCTTGCCCTTGAGTGCACGAATTTTTTGGTCATAGAGATAGTCGGCAACAATCGCAACTTCGCAACCAGCGTCGTTCCATTGGTGTTCGATCTCCGGCGGCATATAGAGCGGATTGGTCATCACCGCTTGGGCGCCCATCGACAGCACCGCAAGAAAAGAAATCACCGTCTGCGGCAAGTTCGGAAGCTGAATGGCGACGCGATCGCCGGCCTCCACTCCTCGTTCCGCCAAGGCCGTCGCCAATCGATCGACGTGATCCTTAAGCTGGCCATAGTTCATCCGGCAGTTCATGAAAACTATCGCCGGGTTGTTCGGATATTCGCGGGCGGTCTTCTCGAAAAAGTCGATCAGCGTTTCGTCCTCGAAGGGAACGCTGGCGGGGACGCCTTTTTCGTAAAACCGGTGCCAGATTCGATCCTGCATTGGCTCAGCTTACCCCGGCGCGGTCGTTTTCCGCAAAATCCCCGTACTTTCCATGGAGTTCGCGCGGGCAGAATACTCTCATGGATCCTCCTGATGGCAAGTGCCCCGGCACCGACGGCA
>CAZMDZ010000379.1:0-3680 GCA_964565175.1 uncultured Planctomycetales bacterium | reverse complement strand
GGTGAAGTTCAAAAAGCACGATCGTCGACACCTACAACTCCGGTCGAGCGTGCTTTTTGAACTTCACCAAAGATTGGAAGGGCGAGTTTTACGTCGCCATTTTGGGCTCCAATCTCAATGCTTTTGAGCCGTCGCCCGAGAAGAAGTTTTTGAACCAGCGCGTGCGTGTGGTCGGCAAGGTGAAGATGTACAAAGGCCGTCCGCAGATTGTTGTGGATACGCCGGAGCATATTCAGATTCTAGACTAGCTCGCTATCACACAATAACTTGTGCGGTTGCAAGTCCTTGCAACTAGAGGATTTCCACAAAAAGACCCCTTGTGGAAACCGACTCTGGATTTAGTTTCTCCCTGGTAGAGGTTTCACTCTGCTGCTTCGTTACGAAGCGAGGTCGAATCCAGGGTTCTGAAGAAAGTGGTGGCGGGAAACCTGGGTTCGGCCTTCTTTTTTGTCCAAACTTCTTGCAGGCCGCACTTTATCCTTCCCGGCCATACCTAGCAGGCACTGGTGCTGCCTATAATCTGCGCCTATGTCGCGCCTGCTCATCGTGATCGCAACCCTGGCCGCGCCGCTGTTGGGCAGCGCGTTTTGGTCGCTAGGGAACGCCGCTTCCAAGGAAACTTCTGCTGATGCCGAAGCTTCGGCAGCAGAATTTCGAGTGGTGTCTTGGAACATCGAAAACTTTTTCGACGTTTACGACGACCCCTATTCGCGCGATCAGGTAACCAAACCAGCTTACGTCAGTGAAGGGCGGCAAAAGCAAATCGCGGCGGTGCTCCAAGAACTCAACGCCGACGTCGTCGCTTTGCAAGAAGTTGAAAACCGTTACTTCTTGCAGGAGTTCGTCGACAAGCATCTCCCGCAAATGGGCTATCAAGTGGTGTTGCTCGAAGGCAATGACACGCGCGGAATCGACGTCGCCTTGTTAACCCGTTATCCGGTCAAAGAAGCCGCTTCTTATCAGCACCGTCGTTTCCAGAGCAGTGCTGGTGAAACGATGAGCTTTCGTCGCGACTTGTTGCGGGTGCGATTGGGCGCTCCGTTCGACGGCGACATTTACGTCGTCCATCTCAAATCACAACACGGCGATGAAGTTGCCGACGTCGTTCGTGAAGCCGAAGCCACCGAGATCACCAAAATCGTTGCTGAAGTTGGCGCTGGCGACAAGGATTACCGCGCCATGGTGGTTGGCGACTTCAACGAGGTTCCTGAAATGCCGACCATCGGCATTTTACGCGACAGTGGTTTGATTGACCCGATGGCTGGAACCGAGAAGTACAGCTACAACAAAAAGCCGTACCTGACGCGCATTGATTTTGCGCTGATGACATCGGCGCGGCAAGCTGGGTTGAAGAGCGTCGACATTTTGATGTCGCTAGACGGCCACAAATTAGAGGCTTGCTCCGATCATTACCCGCTGCTGATTCAGTGGGGGAAGTAGTCCTGACCGCTGCAACAGAACTTGCGCAACCCGCGCGGCTCAGTTCAGCGAAGGATCCTGCGGCCGACGCCCACCGTTATCGAAGGTGCGGCGGCTGAGTTGTTCGGCTTCCTTCAGCATTTGCAGCACTTCGCGACCGCGTTCGGCGACGTCTAAGATCGAAAAGATCCGCTGCTTTTCAGTGATGTCGGCCCCAGCAGCAACCAGGACTACGTCGCATAAGTAGCTGATCGATCGAGCTGGATCGGGCATCACGCTGTCTTCGGCCAAAGCGCTTAGGCCACGGACTAATTCTTGGCGCAGAGCGGCAGCTGCCTCGGTGTCGCTAATTTCAATTTCTTCCAGCCGCTCGAACTTGGTGCATCGGTAGCTCTTTTCGAGCGGTTGCTCATCCAGCATCACGCGCGCCATGCCCTCGACCAAAATGTTGTAGCGGTGATTCGGCATGCGCTGGCACGAAACCATGCGGCCGACGCCAGCGATGGGGAAGACGTCAGGTTGGCCGAAGTACTTGGCGTCCCAGCCTGGTTTGAGCAATGCGAGTGCCAGCGTTTCTTGCTTTTGCTCGAGCATGTCATCGATCATCTGCACGTAGCGAGGCTCGAAGACGTGCAGCGGGAGCATGGCCCCCGGGTACAAGATGACGTTGGGTAGCGGAAAAAGTGGGACCGAAGCTTCGGAAGTCATGAAACTGGCAGGCCGAGGCGAGCCTGAAATTCTGCCAGGGAGCTCCGCACAAGTTCAGATGGCAAAGTGTAGGAGAGGTCCTGGCACAGGTAACGGCGAATGAACGTAGGCGACAAACCTAGTTGCCGGGCGCCTTCTTCGGCGAGGGATTGCCGTTGCGCCATGCCTTCTACGGCTGCACCATGCAAAATGTGAGCAGCTTCCGCTGGATCAAATCCTTGACGGCCAATCCATCCCGCGTAGACAAAAGGAAGACGGGTGAGTTGCTTCCAGGTTTCACCCAAATCAACAATTTTCTTTTCCGGGTTTCGGTCCGCAAGTTTCAGGGCCAGGTCGCCGATGATTTGCACCCCATCAAACGAGGTTGGACCATCATTGGCGACATCCAAAGGGCAATCACTTAATCGCACCGCCTCTCGCGGCGCATATTCCACGAGTTGAGGAGCAGCACCGAAATGATCTCGGAATACGATCTCGGCTAACGCTCGCCCGGTGCGGCTGGCTGGGTCCAAAGCCATGCGTTGGACTGCTGAAGCTTCGCAGCCTTCGCGCAATAAAACCAAAACAGAGCGCACCGCGCCGTCGGCGGCGATTACTGGACCGTCATACCAAAACGGAAAGTTCTCCGGTTCCAATGACAAAATCGACGAGGCCAGCGCGACGTCAACCTCGCCTTGGCGCAGCATCCGCACTAAGTCAGCTGGCAGGGCCTCGACTAACTCGACGTCGTCTCGATCGGCCAACCCCCAGGTCAAGGGGCGAGCCACCAAGAACGGTACAGTTCCGATTTTGAGCACGACTAAACCGCGAGCTCCGCTTCTGGAGTGGGCAGTGCTTGGTAAAGCGTGTTGCGTTCCACCGGCTCGCGCCCCGCTTCGCGGATCAGTTGGTGCAGGCCAGCGCGGGTCAGCGCTTGCGGAGTTTTGGCACCAGCATCGTGATAAACCTTTTCTTGCGACACGGTGCCGTCGATGTCATTGGCGCCAAAGTTCAACGCCATTTGCGCGACCGGCAGACCAAGCATGACCCAGTACGCTTTGATGTGCTCGAAATTGTCGAGGAACAAACGGCCAATGGCAATTGCGCGAAGGCGGTCGATTGGCGAAGCAAACGCAAGCTGATCGAGCTTGGTGTTGGCCGGATGGAAGGCCAGTGGGATGTACGCCTGGAAGCCAGCGGTGACGTCTTGAATGTCGCGTAGCTTGCTCAGGTGGTCGACCCGTTCTTCCAAGGTTTCGGTCATGCCGTAAAGCATGGTCGCGTTGGTGCGGAAGCCTTCGCCGTGCACTTGGTGCGCCAACTCAATCCAGCGATCGGCGCTCATCTTTTTCGGATACAGCTCTTGCCGCACCCGCTCTGAAAACACTTCGGCGCCTCCGCCTGGCATCGAATCCAGCCCAGCTTCGCGCAACTCGCGCATCACTTCGGGCAGCGGTTTGTTAGCTAACTTCACAATCAAGTCAATCTCGACCATCGTGAACGCTTTCACGTGGATGTCCGGCCGCCCACGTTTGGCGGCGCGCAAGATGTCGAGAAAATATTCATATCCCAAC
>CAZMDZ010000378.1:0-3690 GCA_964565175.1 uncultured Planctomycetales bacterium | reverse complement strand
TGCCAAGCATTCGGTTGTTCGCCGCGGAATAAATACGAAAGCGATGGAGGCCCTGGCATGATGGATTGCGTGAACCTATTGCGCAACGGTTCCATTCAACCACAGGACGCAATTACTTTCCTCCGTGCGCAGATCCTGTTTTGGGTTTTGCAAGCACCCGATGGTCACGCAAAAAACTTCAGCATCCAAATTCATGCCGGCGGAGGTTTTCAATTGACCCCCATTTATGACGTCTTATCCGCTTATCCCATTTCCGGGCACGGCCGCGATCGGCTTCCGGCTCAGCAAATCAAAATGGCAATGGCGGTGATCGGCAAAAACCGGCACTACCGCTGGAAAGGCATTCAGCCACGTCATTGGCTGGATCACGGCACGCGAATGGGTTTGCGCAACGAGGTGGAGCAGTTGCTGCATGAAATTCCTGACCAGGTCGATCAAGCGATAGACCGTGTCAGTTCCCAACTACCGAAGGGATTTCCAAGTTCGGTTGGTCATCCCATCACGGACGGTGCCTCAAAGGCCATTTCGAAATTGCGGCTCGGTTAAACAGGACTAAAATCAAAGCATGGCGGCTTCTCCAATCCTTCAAATCCACGTTGCTCTGGACCATATCGCGCCGCAAATTTGGCGTCGGCTTTGGGTTGCGGCGGACATTCGATTGGATCAACTGCATCTTGTATTGCAAGCGGCTATGGGTTGGAGAAATTGCCACCTGCACGCGTTTCGCAAGGGTTGGCGGAGCTTCCGCGCCGAACATGATCCGGGCTCGCGGGCGGAAGTGGAAACGCAATTTTCCCTCGACCAACTGCTCAACACCGATGGTGACAGCCTGAGCTACGATTACGACTTTGGCGACGGTTGGGAGCACACGCTAACCCTCGAAAAAATCCTGCTCCATCCCCCCACCGACGACCTTGAGTTGCCGATGTTGGTCGACGGAGCAAACGCCTGCCCACCAGAGGACTGTGGCGGCCCAATTGCTTACCCCGAATTGCTTGCCAGGATCAAAGCGAGGGATCCAGAGACTTTGAACTGGCTGGAGCTCATCGGCATAGAGCGCGATTGGTCGCCAGATCATTTCGACCTTGCAGCAGCCGACAAACAGCTTCGTCTTTGGGCGACGATGCCGTCAGAACCGGAGGATGATCTTTGGTTCGAAGAATTCGACCTGGAGGATGAGCCTGAAATCCTCCATTGGACTTCACTCGACCGGGAACTGGCAACCACCAAGTTGCGTAGCTTTCTCCAACAACCTCGATGGCAAGAAAAACTGGAATATGCTGCCCGCATGATGAGCCTCGGGGCCAAGCCATTTGCCGATCCAGGAGCAAGTCCTAGTGACCAAATTCCAGGCTTCGACGAACTGGTGCGCGACCACGCCGCCTTTGATCTCATCTTTGATGAAAGCGACTCGGTAGTGCCCGCATTCCTTAATGACCATCCCGATCTACCTGATGGGGCGGCGAACTTCATTAAGATGGCCTTCTCCAGCGCATTTTCGCTCTATGAGATCGTCAATATTGAAGACAACGGCGACCTCGTCCTATTCGACTTGATTGACGAGTTTCAGTTATCCGCCAGCTTCGCCAACCCCGCAGCGGATTACGGTCAGCCATTGATTCCCGGCGAACTCCTGCTTACCCGCATCATTCCCTGCAGCCGGACATTGAACATTGTCGGACCGGCCCTTAGCTGCAAATTTGACACCAAAGCCGTCGACGGCTGTTTGGATTTGCTGGAAGAAGCATGTGCCGCAATGGGCCTAGACCCCGACGACTATCACCAACTTCTCAAACCCGGCATGCCGCATCTGGTGAACTTTTGGACGGTGCAATCGCGGCCCAAGGACGAACTCAAATTGCCGACGGCACTCCTTAACAAAGAAAAGTGGGAGCCAGGGCTCGGCATCTATTTGGTCGAAGGTGAATGCGACGCCGCCCTCGCCCTCAACCAATGCTCCGACCTGCGGATTTTTAACGAACAGGTCTGGCAGCTTCCAGCGTTTAAGGAGGTTGCTGCAAAAGGCGATGACCTTGAATTGACTGCCCACGGCTGGGTCCTATTAGACGGCCCTCACCTCCAGCTTCTTGCCGGCGGGCGTCAATCCATGAAGCAGCTCAGGCGTCTCATCAAAAAAGCGATGCCATGCAAGTTGCAGCACATTCGGACGGTATATGACATAGAAGATGAGCTGCCCATTGGCCAGATCGAGTTCTGAGTTTTCCAAAAAGCAGCGGTTTGCAATCCTACTTGGCGAACCAGAGTAGGCAAGTGACTCCTTCAGCCCGCAGCTGGCTGGAGCAAACGATGTTTACGCCAGTTTCCCGTCAGTTTTTTTGGCTCTAATGTGTGAGCAGACGCATGCGGTGAAACCCCGATGGATTCATTGCCAAGCCCCGGCCGATGACCAATTACCTTGGAAGCCTTTCCCTGCAAGAATCCAAACCCGAATCGGGCCAAGAAAGCTCCGAATGCGCTGACCGACCTGGCGGAAGTCATTGGGCGGCGTCAGGCGGAACTGGCCTTTGTTCAGATAAGCCGCCGCCGCGCGCTTCAAACTTTTCCGCGATGGTGCAAACCTGGGGATAAACCTGCACGACCGGTGCGGGGAGACCGTCAAGCAACGTTGGAATGGAAGCTGTTTCGGGTCCGGATGCCATCGAATCTCCAAAGCCGATGTCGACCTGCAGTTTGGTTTTGGCTGAACCCAAGTAAGCCCTAAGCACCGCTCGTTGTCCGACATAGGATTGGCCCTCGCGGATTGGATCCACCACCAAGGTTGATGTGTCAAAGACCAGCCCATCTTGCTCGCACTTCACTTGGCAAATTTCCTCAATGACTCGGCGTACCGTTGCTTCATCGCTATCGCCGCGCTGCTTGGCTTTGTTCAGTAGCCGAGCTTTGATGGAATCAGAGATTGATTAACTCATGGCATCATCGTCTCGAGCGCAGCGCGCCGCAGTCTGTTCGGCAGTAGATCCATGAGTCGATAGAGTTCATCAACGTGGACTTTTTTCTGACGAAGGGCGTCGTAAAAAGCTTCGAGAGCGGCTTCTCTTCCGACCAGCCTCTCGAAGCGAAAGCATTCAAGAACAGTGCGCGCTGGCGACGTGATTTTCGCGGGCACTCCTTCGAAGGAGGTTTTTTGAATGCCTTCCTCCCACGCCTTGCCGCTGAACCTGATGAGGTGGATTTTGAACTCCGGAAGCCGCGGTGGCTCAGCTTTGTGCGGGATGGCCAGCCACACTTTGGCGGGGATTTGGGTGCCGATTTCATGCACCTTGAGCGCGGATAGCAGGCAGATGATGGATTCGGGCACTCGGGCGCAAACTGCGGCCAGGGAATAGTGCTCGGTGACCTCGGCGTCGTTGTGGCGGTAGAGGCCGCGAACGACGCGCTCGACGATTCCCCTTTTCACGAGGGTTTTGAGGTCGTCCGGGGAGAGTCCAAGGGTCCTCAGTTGGTTAGGGCGGGAAAATACCCCTATCCCCGCCATTTGAAGGCTTTTTGGGTCGAGGTGTATGGATGCATTCATTTCCCTATTTACCGGCATTGCACACCACCATGGACCAAATGCCGAGCTTGCTCGAGGGGCCTGGCGTTCAATCGCCGGAACTGGACAAAATTGGTCAGTTTGGGCGTTCTGGTGCAAGATCACACGGCCGCCAAAAGGTTACAGATTGATTCCCG
>CAZMDZ010000377.1:0-3704 GCA_964565175.1 uncultured Planctomycetales bacterium | reverse complement strand
CATTGGACGTCGCCGCGCAGCGACTGGTTGGGGTCCATGAACGCGTAGAGGGGACCGTCCGACTCTGCCAGGAGCGACTGGGTGAGCGCGTACCACCAGCCGAGCGAGAAGTCCTGCGCCTCGTCCACCACGATCGCGTCGAAGTGGATGGGTTGACCGCCCATGTCGAGGTCAAGGACCGCCTGCTCCATCAGGTCCGGCACCTCATCGTTCCAGAAGGCGTCCGTGCGAGGCCCCCCTTCGGCTGGCCGGAAGTCGATCCCAGCCTCGGCCGCTAGCTCCGCTGCCAGGCCATGGAAGTGCTTCACGGTCAACAGGTCACGGTACTCGGCCGTTGTAGGGTCCTCGAGCACTTGGCGCCGGATCCAGGCCGCGAGCTCTTTGTTGAAGCAGACGAAGAGCGTCCGCCTCCCCTCGCGCGCGAACGCCAGCGCGCGGTGGAGCGCAAGGAACGTCTTCCCCGACCCCGCGACGCCCTCAACGAGGACGCGGTCCTGGGCGTAGAGCCCCTTGAACACCTGGGCCTGCGTTTCGGTCAGCTCGAGCAGCTGGTCCGCCGCCTGTGAGATGTCCGGGCCGACCGGGCGGAAGACCCGGAACTTCGGCATGAGGCAGTAGTTCAGGAGCATCTGGAAGCGCCCGCGCGGGAGCTCCCTGGGCTCGTCGGTCCACCCCGCAAACGCGGTCTCGATGGCCTGCCCCATGAACGCGAGGTTTCGGCGCGAGATGATGATCGCCTTGTCAGCGTGCGGAGGCGGGGCCCCGTCGTAGTCGAGGTGAGGGAAGACCACCGCGTAGCCATGAATCAGATCGCGCTTTCGAATCCGTCGGCCTGACCGCTCACGCGCGATGTCGAGCAGCGCGTGCATGTTCCGCTGGGCCTGCTTGAACGGATCCTGAAACTCGCGGGGCCCGCCCTTCGTGTCCCGGAACCAACGATAGCCGTCGTGTCGGATCGTCTCCCCGCCCTTCACCTCGAGGACGAGGAGGCCGCGGGTTGGGTGAAGCACGACAAAGTCCGCCTCGCCTTCGACGAGGGCCTCACCTCGCCAGGGCCGCAGCCACGGGTACGAGTGCAGGACGACGTAGTCGTCGCCGAGCTGGTCCCGCAGCGCCCGATAGACAGGCTCCTCGGACGTGTGCTCGAGTTCCGAGGGGTCGACGTCTGGGAGCATCCTCGCCATCAGGCACCTCCGAGCTTGAGGAGCGCGCCGTCGACGAAGACACCGTAGGCGCGCCCGATGACGCTAACGCCATCGCGCGGCACCCTCTCAGTCCCGGCAACGGAAGAACGGTGAACAATGCGGACTTGGTTTCGCTTCTTCTCCAAAATCGGGAGGCCAAATGTCCATCGTTCGTTGGTGGAGTTGAAAGCCGCCACGTCGCTGATGATGAGTCGGCCAGCCGCACCTCTTGGCCGCGCCAGGAAGTCGTCCGGTTGGCAGGACTGAAACACTACCCAAGAGCCAGCGGCCAACCTTACGCCGGTTGACGCTGGGTAGGCTCTGTCCATGGTCCCCTTGGTCAGTCGGACGAGAAATGCGTCGCTGGGCACCCCATCAAGGTCGACGGTCGTACGCGGAGTTGGCTCGGTGGCGATGAGGTCGATCGGTTCGAAAACAGGTGTGCCGTCTTCGGCCTCGTGAAGGAACGCCGGCAGACTGAAGGGGTCGCTGTCGCCAACCAGCGCCCCGGTTGCCTCCTGCACGGCCGCTGGCAGCGCCCGATCGACCAAGAGCTTGTCGACGACGACGTGCGGGCCTTCTGCGACACCCTGTCGGCCAGCGGCTGATCCCGCCTCGCCGGGCATCAAGGGGTGCCCGAGCACCACGACCCGCCCGGCGAGGTCCGGGAGACGCAGGCCGCTGTCGACGCGCTCCACGACCTGGCCAGACTCGCCGAGGTCCTTCTCGAGGGCTCGGAGCAGGCGGTCTTCATCATCAGCGTCAAGCGCTGGGGCCTCCCCGAAGACGACGTGGCGGATGAACGACGCGGCGAGCGTGCGATCGAGGTACTTGTGGTCCCACTTGTTCTTGTAGCTGCGCAGGCACTGGTAGCAGGAGTGCGTGCAGTCGCAGCCCTCCAGCCGCGCCAGGGCCTGCTCGAAGAGCGGCGTTGGGTCGGCCGCGGCGGTGCGGACAAACCCGGCGCCTCCAGGCGTGAGGTCGTAGAGATAGACCTCGACCTGGTTTCCAGTTCGACCTCCGCTGGTCATCGCGACCCGGAACTCGGCGCCGATGTCGGACTCTTCGATGTCGAGGATCTTTGCCGCCGCCGATGCGAGCGCCTCAGCCACGGTCGTGAGCACGATCTTCGCGACCACGGAGCCGGGCGGCAGGGTGACGCTTCCAGCCAGCTGAAAGCGAAACAGCGCGATGTCGGTCTCGAACTCGTTCCCCAGGACTACGACGGTGGGTTTGCCGTTGCAGCTCGCGCCGTGGGGGTGATTATCAGGGTTCGGGCGCGGGTGCCCGCCGCGCTGGAAGCGGCCGGCCCCCCAGCCGTTGGGCTCCGCCCGACCGCACCGCGGGCAGTAGAGGAAGCCGGGCTTCATCTGATCATGCGATCCGGTGTTGGTCAGGACCAGGCGCTGCTTCGCGGTCCAGATCTCGTAGCCGGCGCCGTTGGCGGCGGCGTCCGCGGTCTCCGGCGGGCCGCTGTCGGTGAACGGCGCGCTAAGCTTCGCCCGCGTCGGCCGCGTGGGAGTGGGGCTGTCCTCGAGAGGCAGCTCGGGATCGAGGTCCACGGGGTGCGCGAACCCCGGCGGGCGCAGCCACCGCGTCCCAACACCCAGCGACTTCGCGCCTCCACACGCCGGACAATCCATCGCCTGGCCGACCCAGTGCTGCTCGCTCCGTTGCTCGACTCGCGCGTATCCACACCGGTCGCACTCAAAGTAGACCTTCATCGCGAACCAGGCCTGCCAGCAGTCGCGACGATTGAAGGGCGTCCAGATGGCGAACGAGTAGTGCCTCTCCCCATTGACCCAGACCTCACGGCCAGGCGCGTAGCCGGACAGCGCCTGATTGAGCCCGAGCTGTGGCGAGTACTTGAGGACTGCCTTGCGGTCGGTGCTCGCCGCGGGGTCGAACACGTGGAACGTGACCACGTCGGTGGGGAACGCGTACCGCGGCAGCACGCCTCGATCAAAGAGCCGATCGAGGAGCTTCTCGGGGTCGAGGCCACCCTCCGGAGCGTCCTCGCTCCGGTCTACATCCGCAGGAGATGACTCGCCTGGGGCATCCGTCTCCAGCGCGTCGAAATCAACCTCGTCTCCCCAGTCCATCATGAGACCGCCGCGGGCCGCCTCGGCCTCGTCACCGCCGCCCTCTTCGACGAGCTCATCCACAGCCGGGGAGAGCTGCTCCTCCACTTCTCCGACCTCGACCGGGCCGGCTCCGACCTCGCGGAGGGCTGCGAGGAGCGCCCTCGGGATGTCATCGACAAAACCAGGCATCACGGTGACTACCGGGGTCGGGACGACCTCCTCAAGGGCTCCACGCACGGTCGCCGCCTCTCGGGACAGCCAGGCCTCCAACCCCGCGTATGAGAACGTCTCCGCGCGCCCTCCGCGGAAGTCGCGCAACATGCCCAGGCTCTCGAAGACGTTGGAGGTGAGGCTGTCATCGTCCGGGTGGGCGATCGCCGCCATCTGAAACATGCTCATGACGTGCGCGATGCAGTGCGGGCGGACGATCTCGAGG
>CAZMDZ010000376.1:0-3742 GCA_964565175.1 uncultured Planctomycetales bacterium | reverse complement strand
CCAAGGTTGCTGAGTTCCGGATCCCAGACTTGAATCCCGGCCTTTATGACATTCTCTTTTTAACCACAAACGATGGCGGTGAATTTCTCCGCATCCCTAATGTTCAAGTGGAAGAAGGTGAGTGCAGAGACCCACGCCTGCAAAACATCGATCTATTGCCCCATTTGGCTTTTGTAAAAATCCGCGTATTCGATCGCAACGGCGCCATGATTGGCCAAAAGCAATTGAAGGACACTCGCGGGACGACAAGCCGCTCGCACAGCGGATGGACTAGCAGCAATGGAAGCAATTGGTTAGTCCACGATGGTTTCATCTGGATAGAGATGGCTCAAGGCTCCCTCCTCTACGCCAAAGTTCGAATGCCCAACCACGGAGAACTTCGGATCGATGGCTGGGAGCCGGGGCAATATGAATGGAGACCGCATACTCTGCAGCCCATTCGATTAAGAATCGTCAACGAAGCCGATCTCCCGCGCGGGACCTTCCCACTGGTCGCCTTGACCTCCGAATCGGACCGGTCGAGCTGGGAGCTTAAGCAGAATGGTGGAAGCAAGACTGATTGGACAGGAGGCATACCCGGTCCAGGAAATTACTTCATCAAAATCCTCTCCAGGAGAGATTCGAGCTTGGTCACCGAACCCATCCGGCTATTTGTATCGGCCAAAGACTTTTCGTCAGATTCCGTAATCGAAATCACGCTGACCAAAGAACAGCTCGACGTCTTCAGCGCCCTGCGTTAATCCCGCCGCCCATCGCGAACGGGTACAGCTGGCAAGGACCCTTGATAGGGCCACACCTCTGGTTTGACTTTTCCGCGGTTGCGCGAGGCGAACAGCTTTTCTGCACCACGACGCAGGTTGCCGAATTGGCCGCGCAAATTGTCGTGGCGATCGCCGCGTCCATCGGGCACGCCATCGATGTCTAAACCAAAGACGCGCACCATCATCGTGCCGACCCAGTTGCCATCTCGATCACGCACGGGTTCGTAGACGTCATAACCCGCGAGCCAGTGCAGGTCATCGCCGGTGGCGAAGAGGTAAAGGATGGGACTGCCGTCGTCTTGCATGCGGGTCAGGGTGAACATGCGGAACTCGGCGGTACTAAAGGGGAAGGGCAGGTCAAATTCGAAGTCGATGGTTGCCGAAGACATCAATTGCTTTTGCTCTTTGTCTTGGACAACCATTAGCTGGTTGGGCAAAACTTCAATTCGTTCCCAATCGTGTTTGGTGTGATCCCAATAAGCCTGATAATCCGCTTCGGTTTGCTTGATCGCGTGCAGGTCGGCAACGATCAGTTGCGCGATTTGCTCAACCTCGCGGTCTGCCTTGGCGTGGGTCCATTCACTCTTCCGGAACTCCCATTCTTCGCCAAAGAACATGCCGTGCTCCTGGCCGCCCTTGCGTGGGTTCCACTTGCTGCCATAGAGGTCGTAAGCCGTCAGCAGATCCTTCAACGTTTCGTAATCCGCTTTGCTGACCTTGCCTTTCACCTTGGCCAGCGCATCCTTAGACGCCGACTTGCTCCAATTCGCCTTGTGCAAGTCCTTCAGCAGATCGCCCAGCCAAATTTCGCCTTGGCCACCTTCCGCTTGGACCAGCGGCTGTCGCGCCAGACGGAAGCAGCTGTCCTCGAAAAGCTTGCCTGGAAATGGTTTGCCATCGGCCTTGAAGCGTGGAAATTCCCAGTCTTCGGCGAATCCCCTACCACGCAGTTCCGCCTCATTGACCGTCCGCGGCTGGATCACTTTGGGATCGTAGGCTGAATTGGCCGGCTGCTGGGCCAAAACCGAAAGGTGGCACAGGGTGAGGGCTAGAAGCATCTCCTTCCCATCGGCCCTCTAGCCCTAGAAGTTGACGATCCCGACAGATTCAGGAGGCCAGGCAATTCACAATTTCCTTACTTTCGCCGCAAAATGGCCGATGAAGGTAAAGGATGCTGTCAGCCCTCGTCCTTATGTTTGCCCCTGTCGCCCCCACTCAACAACAGTGGGACTTGCCCGATCCTGCGAAGGATCCTGGGCCTGCTGCACAGGAACCCGCCTCTGGGAAACCCGCCGCGCAGGAACCAGAACCTGCCGCGAAGGAGCCATCCGGCAAAGAACCTGAACCCACTTCAGGGGAGCCAACCGGCCGCCAAGAGCCCGAGCAATCGGCGGCCGACCCTGCCATCGTCTTTGGGACCCAGCAGGAACCCACGCAAATGCTATCGATTGAGGAAGAAGAGGCGCGATTGGCAAGAGATGCGATGGCCGCAGGCGCAAAAATGGAGATGACGCCGGCGGTGGAAGAATCTGCCCCGGTGATCATGGATCCGTTGTGGGGGGAATTCGAGTACCAAGGCCGCTGGTATGGGCTGACGACTCGCCGCCTCTCTTGGCTGGATGCCGAGCAGGAGGCGTTGGATATGGGCGGCCACCTAGTCACCGTGACCAACTTCCGCACCTTAGATTGGCTGAAGGAACACTTTGGCAACGAACGGCTGTGGATCGGCCTCCGGCGTCACAGCGCAGAAGACCTGTTTATCTGGTCTTCGGGCGAAATCACCAACTTCCGTTTCTGGTCTTGGGGCCATCCTGACAACTTCGAGCAGGACGAAAACTACGTCTACATGAATCACAACCCCTTCGGGGAATGGAGCGACGGCGGTGGCACGAACCAAGAAATGTTGCTTCGAGGGATCATCGAATTGCCCCATCCGCCGGGCGATTACGACGCCGACGGCCTCAAAGATGACCTTGAACGCGTGCTTGAATCCGACCCCAACGACTGGGACACCGACGATGACGGCATCGCCGATGGTGACGAACACCTCGCCAGGACTGGCCACCAAACCGACCCGAACTCTTGGGATACTGACGGCGACGGCCTCAGCGATGGACAGGAAATCGGACTGACGATTGGCGTCAGTGGCTTGCCGGAGCGGCAAATTCCCGGAACAAACATGGCTAGGTTCCTGATGGACGCAGACCCCATGTCCACCACCGATCCGACCCTCGCGGATAGCGACCAAGACGGGGAATCCGACGGCGACGAAGATTCCAACCTCAATGGCCGTAGGGATTTAAGTGAAAATGACCCACTCGATCCAAGCGATCAAGGCCTCAAGCTGGATTCCAGCGAATGGCTGTGGGGCAACGTCGCCGGCTTGCGCCTGACCGGAGCTCAACCCGGGGCAAGGATCGAAGTCCTGCTCTCGACGTCTGGAGTCAATCAGTCTACTCGCGTCGACACTTTGGCAGCGCCCTTAACGACTATAAGTGTCACTGCCACAGGAACTTCCGGTGACCTTTCATGGGCCTTGCCTTTGCCAGGAACTGCGCTCGAAGGCGCTGGCATCTGGCTTCAGGCCGCCGAACGCGGCTCGCATGGCACCTGGCGCTTGAGCCCGCCCGTCAGGGTGCGTACACGTTCCGCAGGACAGCCGATGCCTTAGGCACTCGACCGGGTTTCCCCAAATGGGGAGGCATCTCAATTAGGCGTGGCGACTGTCCAACAATCCGCTGCGCGGCTCTACGGGGTCATTGGAGTCCGCTGTCGGCTGGATAACTGGTGCTGGCATTGCTTGACCAGCGGGAGCGACTGAGTCCGAGGTGGGAGCTGGATTGCGAAGAATCCAAAAGGCCAGAACAAGCAGCGGTACTGCGGCGGCCAATGGAATTAAGGCACCGAGTGTGGCGGTAAGTGGCTTACGCTTCATGGCGGAGGCGTTCGAGTTGTGGTTTGAGTTCAAAAAAAGAGGGGCT
>CAZMDZ010000375.1:0-3779 GCA_964565175.1 uncultured Planctomycetales bacterium | reverse complement strand
TGCGGCTCGTGCAGGGTGCTGGTTGACGGCAACGCCAAGCGCGCCTGCAAGCTGACTTTGGCTGACGTCGCTGGCAAGGAGGTCGTCACCATCGAAGAGTTTTCCGCCGACGGCTCGCTGCACCCGTTGCAGCAGGCATTCGTCGAGGAAGGGGCGCAGCAGTGCGGTTTTTGCACGCCGGGCATGGTCATGACGGCCGCGGCTTTGCTGAAACGCAAACCCGGCGCCAATCGCGAAGAGATTGTTCAGGGCATGGATGGCAACCTGTGTCGCTGCGGGGCGCATCTGCGCATTCTGCGAGCGATTGAAAAGGCCGCGCAAAACATGGAGGCAGTGAAATGAAATCGGACGTCGATTACCTCGCTTTGGATTTCGAAGACATCGAAGTTCTGCCCTTGTTGGATCGCCGCGAATTTTTGAAGTCGCTAGGCGCCGGCATTTTTGTTTTTGTTTCGCTGGGGGAGTTGTTGGTCGCGGGTGAAGCAGGCGAAGCCGATTACCGCGTTCGCCCGCAGGCGCCAGAAGACTTCAATGCCTTCTTGCGCATCGCCGAAGACGGCCAAGTCACTTGCTTCTTGGGCAAAGTGGAAATGGGTCAGGGTATTTACACCTCGATGCCGCAACTGCTCGCCGAAGAACTCGACGTATCCTTGGATTCGGTGCAAGTGGTCATGGGCGATACCGGTCAATGCCCGTACGACATGGGGACTTGGGGGTCGATGAGCATTCGCTATTTGGGCCCGACGTTGCGCAAAGCAAGTGCCGAAGCGCGAGCGGTACTGGTGACCTTGGCCGCCCGCGAGTTGGGGGTGAAACCAAGCAAGTTGATTACTGAAAATGGTTTCGTCATGGTCGCCGCCGACCCGCAGCGAAAACTGCCTTATGGCGCCTTGGCTAAGGGACAGAAGATTTCGCGGGTGGTCGACGCCAGCGCCGATGGCAAGCCTGCAGAGAAAGATGCAGCGGTGAAGAGCACCAAGCAGCACAAGGTGATCGGCCAAAGCATCGACCATCTCGACGCTTCTGCCAAAGCAACCGGCAAGGCGATTTATGCTGGCGACGTGCGTTTGCCGGGCATGATGTATGCGCGAATTCTGCGGCCGCCGAGTCATGCGTCGAAGTTGGTTTCGGTGAAAACCAGTGGCGCGGAAAAGATTGATGGCGCGCGAGTCATTCACGACGGCGAGATGGTTGCCGTTTTACATTCCACGCCCGATGGTGCGGCCAAAGCTTTGCGTCGCATCCGCGCCGAATACGAAACGCCCGAGGCTACGGTTGACCAGGATTCGATTTTTGATCAGTTGGTCGCCAATACCCCGCAGAAACGAACCCTGGCTAAAGAGGGCGACCCTAAAGCAGGGCTGAACGATGCGGCGCACGTGATTGATGCCACTTACAAAGATGGTTATGTGGCTCATGCGCCCATGGAAACTCACACCGCAGTGGCGTCGGTGGAAAGCGATTCGGCGACGGTTTGGGCATCGACCCAAAACCCGTTTGGGGTGCGTCAATCGCTGGCTCGGCAGTTGAAGATGGAAGCCAAAAGTGTGCGCGTGATTGCGCCCTTCCTTGGCGGCGGTTTTGGTGGTAAGAGCCGCAATTTACAAGCCGAAGAAGCGGCGCGCTTGTCGAAGTTGGCTGGCGTTCCCGTGCATTTGGAATGGACGCGCGAAGAGGAGTTTTTCCTTGATTCCTTCCGCCCGGCGGCAGTGGTCAAGTCTCGATCCGGCGTCACCGCCGACGGCCGAATTTGCTCGTGGAACTTCCAGGTTTATCACGCTGGAGCTCGCGGTGCGCAGCACTTCTACGACATCCCGCATCACGTCACCGTTTCGCGGGGAAGTGGTCGGGGTGGCAGCAGTCCGCACCCCTTTGCCACCGGAGCGTGGCGTGCGCCGGCAAACAACACCAACACCTTCGCCCGCGAATCGCAGATCGATGCGATGGCGGCAGCGGTCAAACTGGATCCGCTTGAGTTCCGCATGCGAAACCTCAAGGACAAACGCATGCGCGCAACTTTGAAGGCAGCCGCCGACGCCTTCGGTTGGAAGACCGGCGGCATGTCGGGCAACCGCGGCCAAGGAATTGCCTGCGGCGTGGATGCTGGTACTTACGTGGCCTTGATTGCCGAAGTGCAGGTGAATCCAGAAACCGGCAAGGTCAAAGTCGAACGCGTAGTTTGCGCTCAAGACATGGGCGTGGACATCGACCCACGCGGCGCCCGCATGCAAACCGAAGGTGGAATCACCATGTGATTGGGTTACGCGCTCAGCGAAAGCCTACGTTTCAGCGGTGGCGAAATTCACGACACCAATTTCGACACTTACCAGCTGCCGCGCTTCTCCGACGTACCCGAAATTGAATCGGTGTTTGTTGATACTGGCATTACCGCTTCTCATGGCGGCGGCGAGCCAGCGATCATCACAGTCGGTGGTGCGATTGCCAACGCCATCTACGATGCCGTCGGTGCTCGTATCAACCAAATGCCGATGACCCCAGCTCGCGTGCTTCAAGCATTGGCTTAATCACTGACTCCGCAATAGCAAGAGGCCGGCGGTTCGACGTCGGCCCGCGCCCATGCGGCTTGCACACGGGGGAGCAGTTCGTCGGCTTCAGCGATGCGGTTTTGCTTGCGTAGTGCTTGCTCCAAACCCAGCAAGGCCCAAGCATTTTCCTGCCAGTCCTTCAGGTCAAGACGGTAGACGGCTTCAGCTTGTGCGGCTTCGCCGGCGGCCAGCAAGATTGCCCCAAGGGCGTGGCGTACGGGCAGCATCCACCCGGGTGGTTCGTCGTAAACCAGCTGATCTTCGGCGGCGACGGCTTCGCGCATTTTGGCGAAGGCGAGTTCGTTTTTGCCCTCGCGCCAAAGCAATTCCGCCTCGGCCATCAGCCGGGAAAGGCGAAGGATGGTTGGCGCATCGTTGGTTCCGATGAGCCAAGATTCTGGCACTTCTTTAGCCAGAGCATCGAAACGCTCCAGTTCACTGCGCGCTTCGTCGGTGCGCTTCAAGTTGGCCAAAGCAATCACCCGGGCATAGCTGCGGACGGCGCGACTGACTTTGCGGAATTCCGGGTAAGCGGGTTCTTCCAAAATTTGCTGCCACCGGCCGAAGCGAATCAGAGCGTGGAATTTGGCAGGCATTAAGCCGTCGGCGTATTCGGGGAAGCCCTTGAGGAATTCCTCGGGAACTTGTTTCTCCATCCGCCGCGTAGCCTGAATCGCCGACGCCGATTGACCTTCCATCATTGCCGCGAAAGCCAAGAAGTGAATGTTATGAATGTAATAAAGGCTATAGAAGCCAGGCGTGCCAACTTTTTTGAAATAGGCTTCGTCGGCTTCAATTGCTTCTGCATTCGAAGACACGGCTTCGGCGTAACGACCGGTGTTGATGTAAATGTGCGAAGGCATGTGGACCAAATGGCCACTGCCAGGAACTAAGCTGCGCAGACGGTCTGCTGCTGCGGTTGCTTTTTCTGGGTGCAGCGAAGCCTCAACGGCATGAATGTAGAAATGATTGGCACCGGGATGGGTGGGGTCGATCTCCATCACCGTTTCAAGCACCGAAACAATTTCCAGGGCGTCATCCAATGGCTTGCCGTCGTTACTCCAATAAGCCCATGGCTGCAAGTTCATCAAGGCTTCGGCGTAAAGCACGCCGACGTCCACATCGTCCGGGAAAGCTTGCCAACACTTCTTCATTGCCGCGGCATAAGCTTCATCCAGTGGCCGGCGATTTTCTGGCAGCGGCCAAACTGCGCGCGTGGCAACTGCTTCAATC
>CAZMDZ010000374.1:0-3803 GCA_964565175.1 uncultured Planctomycetales bacterium | reverse complement strand
GATTGTTCCTTACCGTCGAGACCCTGCACCGATTCGAATTGAACACCTCGGCGCTACCAATCAAGGAGGAAACCAATAATGAAACGCTTCTTCGTTTTTCTCGGAATCGTAGTCTTGATTCCCATCATTTTCTCTTTGTTGTTCATGAGGATTCCGCCTTCCACGATAGGTGTGAAGCAAAGCATGTGGGGGGGAGGCATTGTCAAGGAGGACTTTCCTACTGGTTTCCACCTGGGGATCAGCGGTTACCACAAGTGGCACCTTCTACCAGCAAAGACTCACTTCGTGCACTTCGCATCCTCGCGAGTCAGTGGAGGGGCTGATTCGGTCACCAATCAATGGGCGGCGCCGCTGAAGCCCCGTACCAAAGACAACAACGTAGTCACCATTGATGTTTCCGTTGCTTACCAGATCAAGCAAAGTGAAGCTCACCGTATCGTCGAGGTCGGTGCACAAGCTCAATACCGAGATCGGGTCCGCTCCAAAATTCAGGGTACTTTGCTGTCTCAACTTGCCCAGTTAACCTCTGAAGATTTCCAAAGCACGGAAAAGAGGTTGCAGCGATCGATGGAGGCAATCCCCGTTTTGAATGATGTGATTGCTGAATACTTCTGTGAAGTGAAGTACGTACTCATTCGAAGGATTTCATTCCCTCAGGAGTATGAAAGCAAACTTCAGGATAAGCAATATCTCCGCCAGATGGCCAACCTAGACGGTGCTTTGACTCTGCAAGCAGAGGGAGAAAAGAAGGTGAATATGATCGACAAGCAGATCGGCGCGGAAGAAAAGTCGCTGACTGAAAGTTGGAATAAACGCCTTCAAGAGAAGAAGTCGGAGTACGAGGTCATCATCGCGCAAATCGACGCTGATGCGGAAGTCTACGCGTCCACCACTCGGGCGGAAGGTGAGAAGCAGCGAGTCGTTGCCGAGGCAAATGGCAAGTTAGCATTGGAAAAGGCGGAAGCGTTGCGCAACGAGTTGCGTACCGCTGCGCTGAACACTGAGGGCGGTGACATCTTGCTGGGATTGGTGGCGGCGGAGAATCTGCAGCTGCCTAAGGTGACGCTGAATAGCGACGACCCGGCTGTGCCGACGATTTTGAACTTGGATGAGTTGACCAAGATGTTGGTCGGCACTTTGAGTAAATAAAAAATCACGGCGCTCCTTAAGGGAGCGCCGTGAGTCGATTCTGCCGTCGACTTAGCTGTCGATTCAGCGCTAGTGGGCGCTGGCCCAATCCGGGCCAGTGCCCATATCTACTTTAAGCGGAACCGAAAGTTTCCAGACGCCTTCCATTTGCTCGCGCACCATTTCTTGCAAGGCTTCCAACTCGTCGGGTGGGCATTCGAAAACTAGTTCGTCATGCACCTGCAGCAGCATCTTCGTTTGCCAATCGCCTTGTTGCAGCTGTTGATCGACTGCAATCATCGCGAGCTTGATCAAGTCCGCAGCCGAGCCCTGCACCGGCGAATTGACGGCGACGTTTTCGGCGCCAGAACGCACTCGGCCATCGGCGGATTGCAGCTCAGGCACTGGCCGTTGGCGACCAAGCAAAGTGGAGACGACTCCTGATTCGGTGGCGTCGGCGAGGGTTTGGTCCAGCCAGGCGCGCACGCCAGGCAGCGCCTCGAAGTACGACTGGATGAAATCACGGGCTTCGCCAAAGGGAATGCCCAGGTCTCGCGCCAGTCGTTGCGGGCCCATGCCGTACAGAATGCCGAAGTTGATCGCTTTGGCGCGCGATCGCATTTCTGGAGTGACGTCAGCTTCTTCCCCGCCAGCGAAGATCAGGGCTGCGGTGCGGGCGTGGACGTCGGCGTCGTCTTGGAAGGCTTGGATCAGGGCTGGGTCTTGCGAAAGGTGGGCAACGACACGCAATTCAATTTGCGAATAGTCCGCCGACATCATCAGCCAATCTTTTTCACCGGGCACGAAGGCGCGGCGGATTTCGCGACCGGCATCGGTGCGGATGGGAATGTTTTGCAGGTTAGGGCCGCTCGAAGACAAACGACCAGTCGACGCCACCGCTTGATTGAACGAACTATGGACGCGATCGGTGCGCGGATTGATGAACCGCGGCAACGCCTCCAAGTAAGTGCTGCGCAACTTCGAAATCTGGCGATATTCGAGCAAATGATCAATGATCGGCAAACCGCGATACTTGTCCAAGGTCGCCGCATCGGTTTTGTAGCCCGTCTTGGTTTTGCCTACTCGTTTGATGCCGACCTCATCCTGCAAGCGCAACTTCTCAAACAAAATCGGTCCGAGCTGCTATGGCGAGTTGAGATTAAACGGTTCGCCCGCAGCGCTGAAGATCAGCTGCTCAAGGTCGGCTTGGCGCTTCTCCAAGGTGCGGTCCAGATCACGCAACTTTTCGCCATCGACGCAAATCCCGTTAGCTTCCATGCGCTCAAGAACACCCATCAACGGCAGTTCCATGTCCTCCATCAACTCGCCCAATTCAGGCGCTGCGTCTTGCAGCTCAGCTTTGAGCAATTGATACAACTGCCAAGTGCAATCGGCATCTTCACAGGCGTATTCGCTGACCTCGGCCACCGGCACCTGATCCATGGTGATCGCCTTTTTGCCAGTGCCAAGCAATTGCTTGGTCGGAATCTTGCGCACGCCCAAGTAGGTCAGCGATAAGTCATCCAAGCCGTGACGCTGAGTCGGATGCAGCAAAAAGTGAGCGAGCATGGTGTCGAAGGTGACACCAGCAAGGGGTGCGTCGTGATTGCGCATCACGTGCACGTCATACTTGATGTTTTGACCAACTTTGGGGATCGAAGCATCGGCCAAAATCGGACGCACTGCGTCTAGGGCGACGACGGGATCAAGCGCCGTCGTAGCTTGCTCGGTACCAATTTCTAAGAGTCCGCCGCTATCCAGCAAAGATCCACCCATAATCGGCAGATACCACGCTTCGCCGCTTTGCCAGCAAAACGACATGCCGACCAACTTCGCCTTCATCGGGTCGATGTCAGTGGTTTCGGTGTCGAAAGCAAACCCACCCGACGCCTTCAAACCTTGACAAAGCTGCTTCAATTTGTCGTCACAATCCACCAAGTGGTAGTCACGCGGCGCGGCGGGGGAGTCGTTGTCTTCCGCGACGCCATCTTCGCCCGCCTCCGACTTGGCTTGGGCATCGGACCAGCGCTCCTTCAAAGTGCGGAAGCCATGCTCGGCGCAAAACTCAATCAAAGCGTCGTAATCGGGAGCGGCAGGCTGCAGGCTTTCCAGCGGACCCATATCCATGTCCGTCACCAACGACACCAACTTCTTTGCCAAGCGGGCGGCGTCGGCATGTTCAGCTAGATTAAGCGCCAGCTTGCCCTTTTCTTCCGCGGGGCCGCGTTCGAGCAGCGTTTCCAAGTCGCCATACTTTTGCAGCAAAGTGGTCGCTCGTTTGGGGCCGACGCCTGGAATGCCAGGGATGTTGTCACTGCTATCCCCAACCAGCGATTGCCAATCAATCATCTGCGCCGGAGCAACGCCGAACTTTTCTTCGACTTCAGCAGGGCCCATTTCTGCAGCTGGCTGATCGCGTCGCGGCGGTGGGCACTGCAGCACAAATTCGTCCACCACTTGGGCCAAATCCTTGTCATTGGAAAACAGTCGCGTAGTCCATCCTTTGTCAGCGGCTTGCGCCCCCAAACTAGCAAGAATGTCGTCGGCTTCGAAGCCGGCGCGGTCTAAGGACGGCAAACCCATGAGGGCGGTGACCTCGCGCATCCACGGGAATTGCACGCGCAGGTCGTCGTCGAGTTGTTCACGGTTAGCTTTGTACTCGCCATAAAATTCGT
>CAZMDZ010000373.1:0-3806 GCA_964565175.1 uncultured Planctomycetales bacterium | reverse complement strand
ACCATCGCGTCCGAGCCCGCGGGCCTCATCTACCTCGACGGCGAGCCCGTGGGGTTGTCGCCGCTCAACCGGCGGCCCATCCCGCTGGGCAGCCACCGGGTGGAGGTCCACAAGGAGGGCTACGAGGTCGCCAAGCGCAGCATCGAGGTCAAAGCCGGCCTGGCGCCGGTCCTGCTCACCCTCGTGAAGAAGGCCGCGCCCAAGGCGGGCTCCCCCGCCCGCGACCGAGCCCGCACGGCCCGATCCGCCCAAGGCCGCCGAGGTCACCGCAGACCCCCCCGAGGCGGCGCCGGCCGAGGCCAAAAACCCCGTGAAGGCCGCAGTGGCCGCCGTGCAGCCCACGCCGCCGGCGCCCGTGGAGACGCCGCCCGCGGAGCCCCCCAAGAAAGCCCTTCCATATCAGGCAATTCACGGCGGTCGAGGTCTCTCCGCCGGCGAAGCACGCGGCATTCTGTCCGGCAAGAAGCCGGTATCCGTTCGGCGAACCGCGTCCCCTGTGGTCCCACCTCCGCATGGTAGCCCTTCTCTCCTCAACTGAGCAGCGAGGAGGCGATGGCTGCGACCAAGGAAGACTGGCGGGCGCGGGTGGAGGCCTGGGCGGCGAGCGGCAAGAGCTGCAAGGCCTTCGCGCGGGAGGCGCGTATGGATCCCCACACGCTGGCGTGGTGGCGCTGGAAGCTGCGGCGGCAGGAGCGCCGAGCGCGGCGGGCTGAGGCGGAGTCTGCGAACGCGCCGAGCTTCGTGGAGGTGACCGATCAGGTGCGGGTGGCCTCGGTCACGCCGGACGGACCGACGATGCTGCGGCTGTTCATCCACGACGCCGAGGTGGAGCTCCCCGCCGACTTCGGGCGGGAGACCCTCGCGCGGCTGCTCGACGTCCTGGAGGCGCGGCGATGATCCCCAGCTCGGTTCGCATCTTCGTGTGCACGCAGCCGATGGACATGCGCCGCGGCTTCGACGGGCTCGCCCTGGCGGCGCGTCAGGTCATCGGCGAGGATCCGCGCTCGGGCGCGCTGTTCTGCTTCGTCAACAAGCGCGCCAACCGCTTCAAGGCGCTGTGGTGGGACCGCAACGGCTACTGCATCCTCTACAAGCGGCTGCACCGGGCGATCTTCGAGCTGCCCGACCCGGCTTCGCCTGAGGCGACCTCGGTGCGGGTCAACGGGCCAGCGCTGGCCGAGATTCTGGCCGGCGTCGAGCGCCGCCGAAGGGGACGCGGCTCGGGGCGCCGATAATACCTCGCGGGGGCTCAAATCGGGAGCCTCCGAATCGGCGGAGAGCCTGATATTCAGAGCCCGTGAACGCCACCGAACTCCAGCACGAGCTCCAGCAACTCAAGGCCGCCGTCGAGCGCGTCGAGGGCGAGCGGGACAAGTACCGCAAGTGCTACGAGGACCTCCTGGAGGCCTACCGCAAGCTGGAGAAGGGCCTGCTCGGCCAGAAGGCCGAGCGCCTGCCCAAGGACGAGGCGCAGCTCACCCTCGACATCCTCGGCACGCTGCTGGGGAAGGCGCAAAGCGCCGAGAACGCGGAGGCCGACGAGGAGCCCGACGACGACATCGAGGTCGGCGGCCACACGCGCCGCCGCAACGGTCGCAAGCCGCTGCCCGAGCACCTGCCGCGCGTCGTGGTGGAGGTCGTCCCGCTGGAGGTCCAGCAGGAGGGCCTCGACGCCTTCGCGCGCATCGGCGAGGAGGTCAGCGAGGTCATCGAGCGCCGCCCGGGCTCGGTGGTGGTGGTCCGAACCGTCCGCGGGAAGTACGTGCGCAAGCAGCCCGTGGGCGACAAGACCGAGATCATCGTGGTGGAGCCGCGGGGCTTGCCCATCGAGCGGGGCCTGGCCGGCCCGGGCATGCTCGCCGACACCATCGTCAAGCGTTGGCAGGACCACCTGCCGCTCCACCGACTGGAGGGCGTGTACCGCCGCGAGGGGCTCGAGCTGGCGCGCTCCACCATCTGCGGCTGGCACGAGCAGCTGCGCGAGCTGGCCGAGCCCTTGTGGGCGGCCATGTGGGACGACGCGCGCACGCAGCCCTACCTGTGCACGGACGCCACCGGCGTCCTCGTCCAGGCGAAGCAGAAGTGCCGGCGAGGCCATTTCTGGGTGGTCATCGCGCCCGAGCTGCACGTGCTCTTCAACTACTCGCGCGCCCACGACAGCGCCGCGGTGGACGAGATGCTGGCCGACTACGCCGGCTACCTGGTCGCCGACGCCCACTCCGTCTACGACCACCTCTACACCGACGGCAGCGTCGTGGAGGTCGGCTGCTGGGCCCACGCCCGGCGCTACTTCTTCAAGGCGCTGAGCACCGAGCCGGAGCTCGCCCGCGAGGCGCTGGCCATGATTGGCGAGCTGTTCCGCATCGAGCGGAAGCTGGCCGGCACCCCGCACAAGCGAAAGAAGGTCCTGCGCGGGAAGCGGGCCGGCCCGATCGTTCGCAAGTTCATCGGTTGGGTCGAGGTGGAGAAGGAGAAGGCCCTCGAGGCGACGCCCATCTACGCGGGGCTGCGCTACGCGTGGAATCAGCGCGTCGCGTTGCAGCGCTATCTGAAGGACGGCCGACTGCCGCTGCACAACAACGGCTCCGAGCGCCAGCTGCGCCGCCAGGCCATCGGCCGGAAGAACTGGCTCTTCGTCGGCAGCGACGACGGCGCCCGCAACAACGCCGTCTTCGTCAGCCTGCTCGCCAGCTGCCAGCTCCACGGCATCGAGCCCTGGGCCTACCTGCGCGACCTCCTCTGCCTGCTGCCCACCTGGCCCATCCGCCGGGTCCTCGAGCTCGCACCCGCCTACTGGAAGCAGACCCTCCAGCAGGAGGGCGCTCAGGAGCGGCTCGCCGACAACATCTACCGGCAGGTCCTGCTGACTGAGGTCGGGACGCGCACACATCAGCCCAACCCGTAGCACGCTCGGTCAGCCGCCCGGGGGACGCGGTTCGCCGAACGGATACTGTCTGTTTGGCGGAAAATTGAATCGTCGGCGGACTCGAGGCATGCCGGCGTGCTATGCTGACGGCACGCGGGGAAGGGGGGCCTGAACGTGCGTATTGGAGTTGTTCTTCTGGCCGCAGTGATCGGCCTGCCTGGGATCGCATCGGCGTTGCCGTCGCAGTTCGTTCAGGCGGGCCTGATCACCGACGTTGCGGGGCGCCCATTTCAAGGGCGCCACAACATCACGATCCGTCTGTACGAGGAGGTCGAAGGGGGGCAGCCCTTCTTCGAGGAGGTCCACCGGGACGTACGGCTCTTCGAGGGCTACTACGCGGTCCAGGTGGGCAGCGTGCAGGCGCTCAACGGGCTGGACTTCCTGCGGGACAACGTCTTCTTGGGGTTGCAGGTCGACAACGGCCGTGAGGCGGCGCCCAGGACCCCGGTGACGAAGGTCCCGGCGGCCTTCGTGGCCGACGTGGCCTCCAACGTCACGGGCGACATCACGCCCCGCTCGGTCAGCGTGGACGGCGACGTGGTGATCGACGAGAACGGCCGTTGGCGCGGGGACCCCACGGGCCTGGTGGGCCCCGAGGGTCCGCGAGGCCCCGCCGGTGAGCAAGGCCCCCACGGGGCCCGGCGGGGGCCGCGGGTGCAGAGGGTGCCCAGGGCAGCGCCGACACGCCCGCCCAGGTCCGCGCCAAGATCCTGCAGGTGGACGGCGCCGGCTCGGGTTTGGACGCGGACCTCCTCGACGGGCTGAACAGCGACGCCTTCCTGCGGCGCAACCTCGCGGCCGGCGCCACCGCCGACATGACCAGCAAGCTGTGGGTGCGCGGGGACCACGTGCGCGTCGGCAACCAGGGCTTCCAGACCGG
>CAZMDZ010000372.1:0-3820 GCA_964565175.1 uncultured Planctomycetales bacterium | reverse complement strand
GTTGAGTGTGAGGCGTCTTGGTAACTTCGTGAATGTATACTTCCGCATCCATAACCACAGAGTCCTTGAATATGTTTCTCACGTCATCGGGTAAGGACCTGTTATTCACAGTATAATCGGTTTGGATTTTAAGGTCAATTACAGAACCTTGATTAACGTACTTATTTATTAGTTTCGAAGTAGGGGTTATAAGTAAAGGTTCAGTAAGACTTACTACTGTATCATTGTGAAGTGCAAACTTATGAAAATGAGTAACTGGTTTACTATTTTCAAAGTTATACACTGTCCATACATCATAATAATTACCAACTGAACTTGGAGCGTTATCTGTGATATTTCCGTCTAAAACGATAGACAGTCTGCCTACTCCACTATCATAGATACCTCTTGCTTCAACACTAGTGGACCATCCAGGAGCTAAAGGGTCGTAGTTACTTATATCATAATAAGTTCCATCTGCTTTAGTTTCAAAAGTGGCAAGGGATGCTAGTTGTGCGTCGTCTGATAATAAACCATACCTCTCAGAATCCAGGTCCCTGTCTAAGTAAATAGAAGGGTCTCCGTTAACATCAGGGAGTATCGTAACAGAGGATACAAGAAATGGATACTCATATGAGCCATTGTTAATATTAAGATGCTCTAACAAAGTCCTTCCTAGGACGTTTGGGCGGTTAGAACGGGCATTTACGGGGTAGTCATTAAAGGTTGCCATGTCTATTTATTTAGCCTACTTACGTCTGGCATTTTCAATTTCTTTATTATGCTCTTCAATTTCCTTTTTTAACATTTCATAGTAATGTTTCCTCTCTATAAGTGTCATAGAGAGGAGGTCCGTAAAGCTGAAATTCCCGTGTTTGACCAGTGAGTAAGCGATGTTTTCTAACCCATCACCCTTTACCAACTCTACTAGCTCGCGGTAAAAAAATACTCGTTTAGTGCTACTGAAGCTTTATTCATTGCACCGCACTTTTTACAGTTAAATATAAGTTTATCCTCCATTCCATAAGTAGGTACAAAAATCTTATTTCTAAGAACATCCACATCTTTTACCGTAGTTTGTCTGATAAACTCTTGAATGATGATAGGGTCATTCACTTCTGATACTCTGTTTACAAAAACATGTAAATTTTTCATAATAGTTTCTAACGTATCAAAATGTGCTATTTGAGTTGCCTTAGGGACTTTAATGGAAACCTCTTTCTGTGAATCTGGAAGAATGAATGTAGTATAATCGCTTTCTAAGTAATTAACATCTAAAGTGCTAATCTTTAACGTAAGAGCGTTTTTAACCCTACACTCTCCACAGTTTTGTTCTAATTTATAATCATCCCCGTAAGAAAATTCTCTTAATTTAAATAGGAGATAGATTCTATCAGGGGGTGTAAGCTCTTCAACCGGGACTCCTTTCATACACGCTCCTAAAATATTACTGATTACTATGTCGGCATTTGAATCATCTTTAATATTACGCAAGCCCCGTTCATCATTAAAGGTTAAGGGTCGTATGGATACATGAGATGCTCCCTCATAGAGAACTCCGTTTGAGGGGAGTTTAACATCAACATACTGAAGTTTTTCCCGAACATTCTCTAAAAGACCGTCCAAGGCTTTCTTCATTCTAGGGTCTTCAGGGACGTTAGACATATTCCCACTGTTCATTTCTGGAGCTGGGGATGAGGCTGGCTGCGCTGTTGGACGCTCTTGTGACTCTCGTGCAAGGTCAATAATTGATTTTTCTTCGTTCATAATTATAATCCGTGAATACCCACGGCGGTTTCTACCATTCTTGTTTCTGTCGCGTCTAAGATGACATTTAAGAACAGGCGTCTTGCCCACTCCTCCCAGTCATATAAACCATTCCCCCCGTCTGCAGGGAAATGACCATACACAGGCCACACCCCAAGCGCGTCGTGACCATAAGATGCTGCCGTACTATTTTGAAATAGTAAATCGTCGCCATCTATAATTAAAGGTTTAATTAATAACTTATCCCCTTTTTGAATATTAATCGGATATTCTCTACCTCCCAAACCTGAGAAGAATTTTCTACCTAGCGTACAACCCACTGAAATAATTCCTAGGGATATATCTGTATCTCCGCTTCTATGCACAACTTCCATTGGGATGGACTCCAATAAGCCCCCTTCAGCTTGACTAAAGTGGTCTGTATATACCATCAGTTCGTTATAGTATGACTCACATAAGGAAGAGGTATTAGCGACCTGGGGAAACACATCTTCATAGTAAAATCCCATAACCATAGCTGCCTCTGACTCCCTTTCATCCGTATCATAGATAACGAACTCCTGGAAGTGTTCTATACCTGATACAGGAGCCCAAGTGGCGTTTTCGGGGGTATCACACCCAACACACGCCCACTCTCTACCTATTTCATGTCGTGTTTGAATATAAACGCTTTTTGTTTCAGGAACTAGCATAAACTTAACTATTATAGACTACTTTGAAGATTATTGTAGGAAATATATACTCAAAACTATTAACTTCTAATTTAGAGCTAAAAAAAGCTTTGAAAAAGAAATATAGTGTAAAAGTACCGGGATTTAAATATACCTCTCAATACCGTAGAGGTGGGTGGGACGGTTCCAAAATGTTCTTTTCTGAACGTACAGGAAAGTTCGGAACTGGCTTATTATCTAGTATTGTTGAGGACTTAGAGTACATTGGGGAAGATTATGAGGTGGAAGATACTAGAAACCCTCAATCCTTAAATCCCATAGAACTTTCAGATATTCACTTCAGGGATTACCAAGAAGACTTGATTAATATCGCGCTGGAATCTAGAGGGTGTATTATAGAGGCACCAACGGGCTCAGGGAAAACTATTGTACTTGGAGGTATTTTAAAAGCTTTAGAGGATATGAACGGGCTTATTTTCTTTACTAAAAAGCAATTACTTATACAAACATATGAGTGGCTTAAGGAGAGAGGTTTTGATGTGGGGGTGGCATTTGGTGAAGGTACCGATATTAAACCAATCACGCTGTGCACGGTCCAGTCTATTCACAAGGTGATTGATACTCACTTAGACCATTCAGATTTTATTATATTTGATGAAGTACATGAGTTTTCAAAAGGAAAAATAGCAACAAAAGTTCTAAAATCTTTCCCCAAAGCTACTTACAGAATAGGTATGACAGCGACAGTGCCTAAGGATAAAATGGCGCGGACAACGTTACGCTCCTTTCTGGGGCCAATTATATCCGAAGTTGATGTACAGGGTTTAATATCTGATGGCTTCCTAACACCTCCAACAGTGACGTTTCACAGAATGCCAGAGTATGATAATCATAAGTATTTAGACAGTACTTACCCTGAAATTTATGAGGAATGTGTAATCCATAACGACATTCGTAACAATAAAATAAAATCCTTATGTGATAACACTAAAGGGAAGATTCTTATACTGGTTAAAAATCTGAAACATTTAGAAATTTTGAAAGGTTTGATTCCTCATACCATGACCTTGGAAGGGAAAGATTCAATAGAGTTACGAAATAAAACTATTGAAGACTTTAAAAATTCGGACCGTGCTATCTTAATAGGAACCACTATTATGCAAACAGGCATTGATATCCCAGAAATAACCCACCTAATAAATGCAAGAGGTTTAAAATCCGAGATAGCCACTTTACAAGCACTTGGAAGGGCACTTCGAATTCACAAAAGTAAAGCGCGAGTATTTATTTACGACTTTGCTGACCAAGTACCTTACCTTAAACAACACGCAGCAAAAAGAAAAACTGCATATAAATCCTTAAAACTAGATATTAATTATGAGAAATAAAGACACAGAACTACG
>CAZMDZ010000371.1:0-3823 GCA_964565175.1 uncultured Planctomycetales bacterium | reverse complement strand
TAGACAATATGATCACCGGCAAATCGATGCTGCGTTCCGTCCGGCCCGAAGCGCGGGTGACTCTGGATGGCATCGCCTATGACGTCGGCGGGCTCCAAGGACAACCGAATCATGCCTACTTGACGCCTGCGTGGTTAGAGGCGATGAAGGCGGATCCGAAATCGTTGCAGTTGGTCGGTTATGAAGTGGGGGAGCCGAAAGAGCGATTGAAGTGGACGCGGGTGCGGCATCACGCACCCGACGTGAAGTGGCCGCCGGAGGGTGTTTCGGTTCGGTTTGATTATGAGTTGCCGATGGTGCATCCGGTGGAGTTGGCGGAAGAGCAGTTCCGCGAGGTGTTGATCGAGGATGATTTCACTGAGATCGCCCCGATGTGGAAGGTGCATCGCTCGGCGGCTCATGCACGAAGTTCGTTTGAAAATGAAGGCAAGTGGGGCGAGATTTACACGCCAGCGAATACGTCGGTTTATGCCGAGCGTAAGTTGCCGAAGAGCACGCACGCGGTCGAGGCAACTTTTTCGTTGGGTACCGATCGCAGCGCCAGCTGGGGACCGGGATTGGCGGTGGTTTTTTCTAATCGCGTGGTAAAGTTCAACCTTCGACCCGGTGGCGATAGTTATTCCGGCATTCCGCAACTGGGGTTGTGGGATGGCCAAGGCGAGCGATCGAATTTGAAGCACCGTTGGCCGATGAAGGTCGACGTGCCATGGAGCTTGCGCATCCGTATGGATTCCGATCGCCTGTATTTTGATGCGCGTCCGGCGGGCGAAGCGTGGAAAACGTTCGCCGAGCTTTCGCGAATAGCCGCTGACGGCGCGCCATTGGCGGTGCGGGTTGGCAAAATGGATAAGGCTGGTGGGAATAGTGACTTTTCGTCGGCAGGGGACTTGGTTCGCTTGCAGGTGCAGAATTTCAAGGTCTATGGTGCCTTGTCGCAGCGCGCTTTGGCGGCGCGGGAAGCGCGGATGACCCAGCAGAAGAACGTGCGCTTGTCGTTGCATTACGAAATGTATGACGGCGTGCCCGTGATGATGAAGTGGATGGAAATCCACAATGGCAGCGATCGGGAATTGGAGTTGGATCGATTCACGCTGGAGGAACTAGCGGTGGTCGAACATTCCAACTGGGTCGAATCGCGCGACGGCGTGGCGATGCCGACGCCTGGTTACTTGCACGTCGAAACCGACTTCGCTTTTGGTGGATTTCAAACGGCCAACTCCAACCGCCACGTCGTGCATTGGCGTGAAGATAAGCAGTACTCCACTCAAGTCAACTACCTACGACGCACCCCATGTCTGCTGGTGGTCGAGCCGACTTATGGTCCTGCGCAAACCATCGCTCCGGACGACGAATTTCAATCCTTCCACGCTTTTGAACTTGCCTACGACAGTAGCGATCGCGAACGTCAAGGCTTGGCGCTGCGGCGCATGTACCGGACGGTCGCGCCGTGGGTGACCGAAAACCCGCTGATGCATCACCTGCTGGCCAACAAGCCCGACATCGTCCGCAAGGCGATTGATCAAGCCAAGGAGGTCGGTTTTGAAATGGTCATTCTGTCGTTCGGCAGCGGCTTCAACATGGAAAACGATGATCCGGAATACCTCGCCAAGTGGAAGGAGGTGGCGGATTATGCAGACCAGCAAGGCATCGACCTCGGCAGTTATTCGCTGCTATCGTCGCGGCGCATTGGTGGTGGCAACGACGTGGTTAGCCCGAAAGGATCGCGCCCTACTCACGGCAACTGCCCTGCGCTGACCAGTGAATGGGGGCTGAGTTATTACCGCAAGCTCTACAACTTTTTTGAGCAAACCGGCATGGACTTGCTTGAACATGACGGCTCGTACCCAGGCGACGTCGACGTCACGGAACGGCCGCCATTGCAAAAGGGTGAGCAGGATTCACGTTGGGTGCAGTGGACGATTGCCGCTGGTTTTTATCAGTGGTGTCGCGAGCAAGGCATTTATCTCAATGTGCCGGATTATTATTACCTGAGTGGCACTAATAAATGCGGCATGGGATACCGCGAAGTCAATTGGTCGTTGCCCCGCGCTCATCAATTGATTCACACGCGGCAAAATATTTATGACGGCACTTGGCGCAAGACTCCATCGATGGGGTGGATGTTTGTGCCACTGTCGCAGTATCACGGTGGCGGTGCGGCGGCGACAATTGAGCCATTGGATCAGCATTTGGATCATTACCGCGGAATGTTGCTGGGCAATTTGGGCATGGGCGTGCAGGCGTGTTACCGCGGTCCGCGTTTGTACGACACCGATCGCACTCGTGCGATGTTGATGGCGCAGGTCGCGTGGTTCAAGAAGTACCGCGATATCCTCGAGTCCGACATGGTGCATGGCCGCCGCGCCGACGGCCGCGATTTGGACTGGATGCTGCACGTCAACCCGCAGCTGGAAAACAAAGGCATGTTGGTGGTTTACAACCCACTGGAAACGGAGGTGCGTAAAACGATCAAGGTCAACCTTTACTACACCGGCTTGACTGACGTCGCCCAAGTTTCCACCGCCGCCAAGTCCTCCCTCGCCGCTGGTGCCGCCGACGAAACCTCGGTGCAGGAAGCTCCGGCAATCCCATACCGCCTCGCCCGCGATTACACCATCGATCTCGACGTCACTGTTCCAGCTGGCGGCATGCGCTGGTTCGTCATTCGTTAAGCTTCTTCGTTGGCTAAAAACAAATCCTTTCACGCCTTCGCTCGGCGTTGGCACCGCCGGTTATCGGTAATCATTGGCATTCAGTTGTTCCTGTGGACGCTGTCCGGCTTGATTTTTGCCTGGCTGCCGATTGAAGAAGTGCGCGGTGAAACCTTACTTGCCGAAGGTCACCCGCAGCTGCGAATGGTTTCCGCATCGACCGAGCCTGCCGAGGGAAATCTGGGTTCATCCGCAGAGGCCGAGCTGCCACCCATGACCCAAGCCGAAGCCAAGCAAGCTGCTCTAACCGCGTTGTTAAACCCCACCGAAGTGGCCTCGGCGGAATGGATCGAGCAAGCTCCCAACGAATACCGCGGCGGCTCGCTGCCAGCCTGGAAGGTCGATTTCGCCGATGCCACCACCCTCTATCTCGATCCCATCACCGCCAAAGTCAACGCTGTACGCTCGACCAAATGGCGTATCTTCGACTTCTTCTGGATGCTCCACATCATGGACTACGACGAACGCGATGACTTCAACAGCCCGTTGTTAATCATCGCCGCAGCCATCGGCGTGCTCACCTCAGCCAGTGGTTTGGTGCTTGCGTTCCTTCTTTATCGAAGTCGTCTGAGGTCACGGCTAGTCTGATTCATTCAACCCAACGAAATCAACGCCGCTTTAAGCCAAATCCAACGCGCCACTGGAATCGCCGAAGCCATCCAGCGAGCAGCCGAACTTGTGCAGCACTGCCAGCAGCAAGTTATTCAGCGGGGTTTCTTTGTCCATGACCACATGATCCCCCGGCTTCAGCGCGCCGCCGCCTTCGCCAAATAACACCACCGGCAGGTCATGATGATTGTGGCGGTTGCCGTCGCCGATGCCGCTGCCGTAGACCAACATGATTTGATCGAGCAGTGAGCGATTGCCGTCTTTGGTGCCACTTAGACGGGTGAGCAAGTGGGCAACCAGCTCGGTGTGGTATCGATTAATGGTCCGCACCGCCTGCTGCTTTTTCTCCTCATTGCGGTGGTGCGAAAGCTCATGATGGCCTTCACGAATGCCAACCATTGGGTAGGAGCGGTTCGAACCTTCGTTGGTGATCATAAAACTGGCGATGCGCGTGCGGTCGGTTTGAAACGCCAGCACATTCAAATCCATCATCAGCTTCACAT
>CAZMDZ010000370.1:0-3826 GCA_964565175.1 uncultured Planctomycetales bacterium | reverse complement strand
CACCTTCCTTGTTTAAGGTGGTTGGCGGTTCAAAGGAGTGTACCGATGGGCTGATTACAAATGAGCAGGGCCGCTTTGAGTTTGGTCACCTTCCGCAAGGAGAGTATCAGTTGACCTATGAACCATCGGCGAGCTCCCACTCCAAAGACCCGCAACCCGCTGCTTTGGCCGTTGCCCATAGCGGGGATGAAAACGTCATTCTTCAGGTTGGCGATCTTCAAGGATTGGAGCTTAACTTTCGCGGTGAAAACGGGCGAGAACGGGCATTTTGAATATTTGGGTTTGATGGAAGGGACTTACTATTTGGAATGCAAAGCGGGTGGATATGCCCAACTCAAATCGGAGAAGCTTGATTACACCCCGGGGGAATACAAGGTTGATTTTGCTTTGGTCGAGCAGCGCCGGGTGAACCTGACGGTGGTGGACCTCAAGGGCAATCCCGTCGCTGGTGTTGAAGTCGAAGCCGACAATGCGCAGGGAAATCAGATCATGATTTCTACCTCTCCGCGGTCAGCAAGCAGTCGAGTGAATGCTGACGAAAACGGCAAGCTCACCATGTTTGGCATGCCCGCCGAGTGGGTGGCGATTCGGTTGAGCAAAGATTGGGGACATGATTTGATGGAATCCAAGCATGACTTGAGTGCAAAGGGTGCACATCCGATTGAAATCAGATTGCTGGTAGCGGTGCCCGAGGAAACCCAGCGCATCATGATTCGATTCACCGACGAAATGGGTGCGTCGATGAACGACATTTCTACCGATCAAGATCATGCACTTTTGGTGCGCGCCTACGATTTGGAGGGCTACTTGGTCGACTCCGCTCAGCTCTGGCGTGCAGGCGAAGAGTGGAAGCAATTGAGGTTTGCAGAAGCCACCGATGCGAAGGCAGGTGCCGTCATGCTTTATGTGCCATCCACCGGCGGCCGCATCGAGATCGATGCCGACGGCTTTGAGAGTCGATCGCGGATGATCTCAGCCGCAGATGGCGAAAATCCAAGGCAACGGCTGAGCCTTGAGCTGGTGCCTAATTAAACAGCGTTTCCGGCACAGGGAGGGGATAGGTCTTGCCGTGATCTTGCTCGCTGACTGAGATCGGGTCCGCGCCGGGCACCGGCTGCTCATCGCTGAAGCTGGAGAAACCGTCGCCACTGGAGACTTCGCGGTAGAGCAGTTGGTAAATGCCGGGGCCGGGCAGTTCCACTACGCTGGAACCGGTGCGCAGGAATTCGTTCGGCAAGGTGACTGCATCCAGTTTTTTCATGCGTGGATTTTCCGGCTGCCATTTCAGCATCAATTCAATCGACTTGTTGCCTTGATTGACATCGGGCATCGCGGTGCAGCGAAGGATGATCTTCAATCCCGCTTGCATGGTGATGGACTGATCCGTGACCGATCCCTCTAGCCATTGGGGTCGATAACCTTCGGCTTCTAGCAGCACCTGGACCTCGCCAGGACTGGGGTAAGCGCACTCCACCTTGCCATAGGCGTCATGGCTGGAGCCGATGTATACGCCATTGCGATAAAAGGTTGCCCGACCATTGAGCGCAGACTTGCCGCTGGCATCAACCAACTTCAAGTTCACGCGGTGGATGTTGTCGTGAAATCGCAGCGGATTTAAGCGCGGGTCACTCGCCGGCATTCCATAGTTCACTTGGACACCTTTCACCAACGCCAACTGGTTGGAGCGATTGCCCTTTAATTCAATGTCGTAGTTGCCGCGATCCAAACCCTTGATGGTGAACGCACCCGTAACCCGAGTCACCTCGCCGTCGAAAGACCTACGCGTATAAACGCCGGGCGGATCTGCAGGCGCACCTGGTTGCGGAAGCAGCTTGGCGTATACGAAAAACTCTTGATTCGCCATCTCTTCCGGAATTTCCACGCGGCCTACAATGGAACCGGCTGGAAAGAAGATCAACTCGACTTCCTCGCCATCGGCTTCCACTTCCACCGGCTCAGGCAAAACCCAATCACTTTGTTGATAGCTATCTCTAGTTAACTTCGTTTTGCGGCGGAAGGTGGAATCGAACTGAAAGCTGCCATCTTCTTTGACGTTGACGGCGGTGCGAATGCCGTCGGCGCGCTGGGCGTGCAGCAGAAACCCACCTACGCCGACGCCATCGGGATTGACACAGCGACCGCTGATTTTTCGATAGGCCGTTTCTAAGTGGATGTCGCCCAAATCCAAATCTTTGTCGGCCAGGAGCTGAGGTTCGTCGATCGCGCGCACATAACTGCGGCCCAAACCGCCGTGGCAGGTGAGGAAGAGCCGGTACTCTTTGCCGAGATAGTGCTCGGAGATTTGATGGAGGAAGCGCCCTTCGCCATCGGTGCGAAAACTCCAATTTTCCTTAAACCGACCCTCCAAATCTTGCAGCGTAATCAGTCCACGTCGGCGCACCGCTGGTTTGCCGTCCGGTGTGAAAAAACGACCGCGAACCACCGGCGCAGTGGGGGCGACGATTTGCACTTCAGCAACTTGACCTGATTGCGGTAACTCCTCAAGGTTTTGCTGCCAATCTAAACCCATTTCTGGAATGCGAATCCTGGCACGCAGCTTATTGGTTTGGCCAATGAAGGGAAAGGAAACGAGGCCCTTTTGAATGGTTCCATCTAAACGAATCGCTACGTCCTCTCGAATAAAACTTGTCGACGAACGACCTGAAGCTCCGCTAGCACTCAGTTCAACCACGCCATCCGCGACCACCCGGGCACCCGCTGGATCGATGATTTCCAAATTTAGCTGGCCCACCGGCGGCATGACCAAAGTCACTTGTTGATGGCTCTCACTAATCTTCACCGGCTCCTTCACCGCCAACGAACCCGGGATCTCCAAGCGCACCTGAAAATCCGGATCCGGGTCATGGTCAAAAGACATTAAGCCACTGACATCCTGGAATTTTATTTCACCATTCGGCGCCAAAGTCGGCCGGGTGAACATCGTCATTTCCATGTCATCGCCCAGGCTGCCATCTTCGGTGAGCACGCGCAAACTCACCGGCGCACCGATCACGGCTTTGCCCGCCGCGTCCACCACCTGCACGGTGACGCCAGTCGCCGCCACCATTTTCAAAGTAATCACCCCCTCGGTTGCGGAGTCGGTCAGCTCCATATCACTTTGTAAATCACTGAATTCCGCAAACGCCGCACCCTCTTTGCCCTTCCATGGCAACTGGCATAAGCCATCCACATCAGTCACAGCCTTCAACCCAAATTCCTTAAACATGAAATGAGGATCCATGCGATCCATCCCCATTTCCATCGCCTTTTCTTGATCCACATCGCCGGCCTGCAAGAAGAAAACTTCTGCCCCTTCCACCGGCTGCAACTCTTCACCACGAACCACACGAAAAGTCAAAGTCCGGCCACCGCCGACGTCTTCCAATTCCTTTCGCGTTGGATCACTCGAGTCAGCTGCATCGTCTCCCGTGGCCTCCTCCGAAGCAACCTCGGGTGCAGCTTCCTCAGCATTTTCCAATAACTCGGCCTCAGCCTTCGATGAACCCAACTCGTCCAAATCTGGGGTCGATTCGGTGAACATCCACCAAAGCGTCAACCCGAGAACAGCAGCCGCAGCCGCCAGCAATAATTTCTTCGTCATTCAGAATTTCCGTACAAATCGGCAGCAAAAGCGCGAGCCGCCTCGACGCCGCCATTATGCACGAAAATGATTGCGCTACCACTCAGCGATTCACCCTTCTTCAAGGTAAAGGGATTACCGCTGCGTTCGTCTACGCGGCGCGGGCCGAAGGTTCCGTATTCGCGGGTCAGCCACTTGCGCTTGAGGCCGTCATTGGGAGTAAACACAGCCAAACCCTCGGTCACG
>CAZMDZ010000369.1:0-3828 GCA_964565175.1 uncultured Planctomycetales bacterium | reverse complement strand
CGAAGTGCGGCAGTTCATCCGCGATAATGCCATGCATTGGTTGGAACATTACCGCGCGGACGGTTTGCGTTGGGATTCCACTTCGTACATGCGCAACGGACCTTTGGGGGACATCCCCGACGCATGGTCGTTGATGCAATGGGTCAACGATGAGATCGATTGGAACCAGGGTTGGAAGATTTCGATTGCCGAAGACATGTGGGACAATGACTGGATTACCAAGTCGTCGGCGAGTGGTGGTGCTGGATTCGATTCGCAATGGGATGCTCAGTTTGTGCACCCCGTACGCGCCGCCCTGGAAGCTGCCGACGACAGTGGCCGCAACATGTGGGACGTGCGCAATTCGATCGACAAGGGGTTCAATGGCGACGCCTTTCAACGCGTGATTTACACCGAATCTCACGATGAGGTCGCCAACGGTCGCAGCCGCTTGCCCGAGTCGATTTGGCCTGGCAACGCCGATTCGTGGTACTCCAAAAAACGTTCGACCTTGGGCGCAGCTTTGGTCATGACCGCGCCTGGCATTCCAATGCTCTTCCAAGGACAAGAATTCCTTGAAGACGGCTTTTTCGCCGATACCGATCCGCTCGATTGGAGCAAGCGCACAACTTTCTCCGGGATTCGCAACCTCTACCGCGATTTGATTCGCTTGCGTCGCGACTGGTTCAATAACACTAGCGGTCTCAAAGGGCAAAACACCAACGTCCATCACGTCAACGATGGCGACAAGATGATTGCCTTCCATCGTTACGACAACGGTGGCCCAGGCGATGACGTCATCGTCGTCACCAACTTCGCCAATCAATCCTGGACCAACTACAGGATTGGCTTCCCGCGCGCCGGAACTTGGCGCGTGCGTTTCAATAGCGATTACTCCGGTTACGACGCCTTCTTTGGCGATCATGCAACCGTCGATGTAAACGCCACATCCTCAATCCCATGGGACGGCATGCCAGCAAGTGCGTCGATCAGCATTGGTCCGTACACGGCGGTCATTTTCTCCCAGTGATACCATGAAAAATCCCCTGATTCTAATCATCCCTGCTCTGGTCGCCGCAGCTCCCTTTGCTGGCGCCCAGAACCAAGAAATCGTCAAAGATTCCTTTGAATACGCCGCTGGCCCGATCGGCGGCCTTGACGGCGGCAAAGGTTGGACCGGCACTTGGTGGTCCGGTGCTGCTGGCGACGGCGGCGTTGTGGAAGTCCCAGGCCTCGATGGCCTCGGCGGCATGCTGACCACCAACATCGAGCACGAAGGCTCTTACCGCTTGATCGATATGAACCCGCTTGGGCCAATCGCCGACGGCGGCACCTTGGGCAAAGACGGAACCACCGTTTGGATTTCCTTCACCATGCAGCGTGCTGCCGGTGGCGATGATTTCTACGGCGGCATTGTTCTTAACTGGCAGTTCAACGAAGAAGCGCTGTTCATTGGCAGCCCATGGGGCGGCAATGAGCTGGGCATCGAAAAGCCTTGGGTGACTGGTGCAACCACCATTCCGTTCACCGATTGCGACATCGAGAACACCATCGTCACTCGCATTGACTTTTTGACCGGCGACGACCGCGTGCAAGTTTGGGCCAACCCTGGCACCGACTTCCCAACCACCGTTGCCGACCTCGATCAGTTGATGCCAGACATTCACTTCAACGAGGTCAAGTTCTCGTCGGGTTCTGGCTTGCTCACCGGCTTCCACTTTGATGATTTCACCATCAATACTCCCGAATTCGGCCCCTCCCTTGCTGTCAACAACTTGGTCTCGGGCGGCACTGCCGATTTGATCGTTGCCAACGCTGCAGCTGGCGCCACCTGCGTCATTGCTTACTCGTTGGCGGGCGCCGGTCCAACCAACACTCCGTACGGCTTGGCCGACCTGTCGTTCCCGATCAACCAGCTGCCGCCGCTGACCGCGGATGCATCTGGTGTGGCTAGCACCACGGCAAACATTCCTGCTGGCGCCGCTGGGCGTCCAGTTTGGCTGCAAGCTGTGGAGCTGACCGCAACGGGTGGAACTCTGACCAACTCGTTGGCCGAGACCATTCAATAATCGAGCCTGATGAACCATTTCCTTGCTGCTCTGGCGTTGTTGTTGCTCGGACCCGGCCTGACCGTCGCGTCCGCGCAAGTCGGAATTACTGAGTTCCTCGCGTCCAACGATCAAAACCTCGCCGACGTCGACGGTGAGTTCACCGATTGGATCGAACTCAGCAACTCCGGAGCAGCAATGGATCTTGGTGGCTGGTATCTAACCGATGATGCCAGCGAATTGACCAAGTGGCAGTTCCCGTCCCCAACGCCGTTAGCCAACGGTGGTTACTTGGTGGTGTTTGCTTCCGATAAGGATCGCAACCTCGCCGGACAGGAACTACACACCAACTTCAAGCTCAAGGCTAGTGGTGAATACCTTGCCTTGGTCCGCCCCGATGGCGTCACCGTTGAGCATCAGTACACACCCGAATATCCAACCCAATACACCGACGTTTCTTTTGGCATTGTTTTCGACCCCTTGCCGACCGGTGACCATGCTTATTTTTTGACTCCCACGCCTGGCGCTGCCAATGGCCTGGGGGAACCCGTGGTCGATGACGTCAGCTACAGTCCGCAACTCCCCAACGTAGGGGATGCGGTGACCGTCACCGCAACACTCTCGCCGGATTCGATTGCCGCATCGCTGTTCACGCGCGTGATGTACGGCCTGGACATCCAACAACCCATGTTTGACGACGGTACCCATGGCGACGTCATTGCTGGCGATGATGTTTGGACCGCAGTGATTCCCGCAGGAACCGCGCAATCAGCGGAAATGTTGCGCTGGTATGTGTTGGTGCATAATCAACGCGGGCAAACCGGCCGCGCACCGCTGTTTCAAGATCCGTTGAGCTCGCCGGAATACTTCGGCTGCATGATTCGTGATCCTTTGCTCAGTACACCTCTGACCACCTTGCAGTGGTTTGTCGAAAATCCAGTCGCTGCAGCCACGCCTACCGGAACTCACTGCTCCTTGTGGTTGAACGGCGAATTTTACGACAACGTGTTTGTTCGCACTCGCGGCGGCTCGTCGATTGGCTGGCCCAAGCCAAACTACAAATTCGATTTCCATAGCGGCTATCACTTCCGCTTCGATCCCGCAGAAGGTCGGGTCGAGGAGTTCAATCTCAACAGCAGCTATTCGGACAAGAGCTACATTCGTCGTTTTCTGTCGTGGGAGACTTATCAATTGGCTGGCGTCGACCATTGTCTGTCGTTTCCGATGCGGATCCAACAAAACGGTGCCTTCCATTCAATTGCCGCATTCGTTGAGCAACCCGACGAGGACTACTTGCAACGCAATAACCTCGATGACGAAGGCGCGCTTTACAAAATGTTCAACGCTGGCAACAGTGCCACCTTCAACGTCGAAAAGAAAACCCGGTTGCACGAAGATCATTCGGACTTGCAAGCCTTTCTCGATGGCGTCGGTTTAAGCAATCCGGATCGCTCGGACTATCTTTTCGATCACGCCGACGTCCCTGCGATGGTCAATTACCTCGCGGCCACCGTGCTGATCCACGACAACGACCATCTGCACAAAAATCATTATCTTTATCGTGAGACCAATGGCGATGGCGAATGGCGCTACCTGCCATGGGATAAAGATCTGACCTTCGGCCGCAACTACACCATTGCTGGCAACGTCCTCAACGACACCATTTGGGCCGACGACGATCCTTTTAGTCACCCGTTGTTCGGCGACCGCAACCACCGCAAGGTCGATAACGTTTGGAGTGTCATCGTCGATGCTGTTTATGCCTCACCAGAGTTGCAAGCCATGGTGATGCGCCGACTGC
>CAZMDZ010000368.1:0-3848 GCA_964565175.1 uncultured Planctomycetales bacterium | reverse complement strand
CCGTTGTGTGTTTTTTTTTTTTACTGTGTCCAACGTGATCTTCACCGACGCGGAAGGCATGCGTGTGAACAATGCGATTGTCACCTTCAAGCTCCTCGGTGGCTCAAGCAGCGAGGTGGAATCGACTCGTCCAAGCCAAAGTGATAACTACGGCACGACTCGTCGGGCGAATGGCCTAGGCGAAGTCAAGTACACCGCCGCACCCGGCAAGTATGGTTTGATTGCCAACAATGAAAATGGCACTTGCCGCTTGTATAAGGGGGTTAATTGGGACGGTGATATGTCGGAGCCGCTGGAGTTCAAACTGCCAGCCACGAGCATGAAAGAGCAGCCCTGGTAACGGTTCGATTGCTCCTCCAAAGTGGTCCCCTGGGCGATGCTTAGGGGACCACTTCTACATTTACGGCAATAGAGGAAATTAAGTCGCCACCTTTCCGACGCACGAGAGCCGCAAAGGAAAACGTCGTGCCGACGTAGGCCGTGGCAGCATTTGGCGGAAGTTGCAACGCGCTCACTGCGACTCCGCTTTCGTCGAGGCTACCGGCGGCGTTTTGTAGAAAGACTGGCGGCGTGGGACGCAGCATCAAATCCCAAAAGAAATCGCCTTGGGTTAGGGGGATTGGAATTCCGTGGAAGGACGAGGGTCCAGTTCCAGAGGCGGAACCGAGTAAACGAAAGGGGCGGGATTCTTGAACGGTGGAATAGTCCACGGTGAGATTCACCGTGCCGCCGGTTGCCGCAGAAATTTGGGATGCACTTGCATGAAGAAATGGGTGATAGCCAAGAATTCCGAACCATCCCGTTCCATGACTATCGAGGGGAGGTTCAGATTCGTTATCCCGCATGGGGACGCCGACAAGGAGTTCAGCCTTGCCGTCGAGATCGAGGTCGGGCAAGGCACACATCACTAAGCCCACCCTTTCACCTCGTTTTCGCCCACGGTATTCCATGATCGGCTGATCGCTGAATTCAGTGAAAACTCGAACGGCACCAGCGTAATGCCAGGGCTTGATTGCCCCTTGCGCGCCGATGGCCACATCAGGCTTGCCGTCGCCATCAAAGTCCGCACCTCCAACGATGTTACAACCGAACTCTTGGTGGATTCGGCTTCCACCGATCTCTTGCTGAAGGGCCCCGGACTTCCCGGAATATCGGCGCACCACACCTGTGCGGGAGCCTGCTTGAGAATCCCCATCCAAGTCACCCACCCAAAAGTCATCGTAACCGTCCTCATTGACGTCGCCGGCGAAACTAACAGCTGCGCCCCCATGGACACTATCTGTGTGGCCATAGACTTCGTGAAGCGGTTGGTTATCGGATCCAGAATATGCATAAACGGCCCCAAGGTAGCCACCCGCACCAGGATCGCCGATCAGAATGTCAGGCACACCATCGGCATTGATGTCGCCTCCTCCGGCAAATGACCGGCCAACACGACTGTTATCAAACTTTCCCTTCCATCGACGATACAAACCACCTGTTCTTCCTGAGTAAAGATGCACTGCCCCGACATCGAAGGCATTGCCCCGATCTTCATAAGGAGCCCCGACCAAAAAGTCCGCGTAGCCGTCCTGGTTGACATCCCCCGCTGCTGTCACCCGGCTTCCAAACTTGTCTCCAGGGTTGCCGTCTAATTGATAAAGAATGCTCGCGTCTGCACCGGAATAGAGCAGCACTTGCCCCTCATCACCAATTGAGCCTGCGGTTGGCAATCCAGCTGCAAAATCTGGAATACCGTCCAAATCAACGTCACCGACTCCAGCGACCACTGCGCCGAATGCAGTTCCAGTCTCACTGCCAATGAGCGCAAGCAAGACGCTGTGATTGGCGCCTGAATAAATTTGAATTGCTCCCACGCTGCCAACGCCAGTTTGGTGACCCACCCGTCCAACAATGTAATCGCCCACCCCGTCGCCATTGATGTCGCCAGCACTCGCGACGGAACTGCCCGCGAGTTCAAACCGATGTGTTCCATACTCGGCGTGGTATGCATAAAGATCTCCACCGACGGTTTGGCCGTGCAAGCTGCCAATTGCCCCAACCATGACTGCAATCGAAAACCCTACGGTGACGCACGTCGAATGAGAAGTTGATTGAAAAAGTCGGGATGAGAAATGGATCATGCCAATGAGGTTGCCGGTGGGCGGACAAAAACATCCACCTCATTCAATCCTATTCCAAAACAACATCCACCGACACTTTCCAAGCATGGAAGAATGAAAAATTCCCCCAAATACTTGGAAAGATTTAGCCAGCGCGCAACCTTATGGCATCACCGTAACGTCCACTGCAACGGAAGATTCAACTCCAACTCCGCCCATTCCAATCACCGCGGCGAAGTAAAAGGTTGTGCCGACGAAGGATGAGGCCAATCCTGGAGGGAGATTGAGAACGCAATCCGCCTTGCCATCTGCATCCAACACACCGATTGGGTTAGAGAAAATTGCCGGCGGAGTCGATGAGAGCAAAGCGTTCCACAGGAAATCACCCGGAGTAAGGGGCACCTGAAGACCAGCGAGGGTGGTAGGACCAACTCCAGTTGCGGAACCCAATAGTTTGTATTGCAAGTCCCCGTTCCAGCGAGAGTAATCCAAGTGGAAGGTGATACTGCCGCCACTACTGGCTGAAATAGTGCCGTCGCTCGCCTCTAGGTAATTCGACCTCCCCAGGAAACCCGCCCAACCTAGCTTGTCCGAGCTCCAATGCGGGATTTCTTGGTAAAGCCATCTGCCCAATAAGATCTCTGCGAGACCGTCGCCGTCGGTATCTGGCATGGCACGGAGAGCGCTTAATTCTCCGCTTTAGGTGCCGTAGCTATGCGATAGGACGTCACCGCATCCATCACCTGAATAGATGAAGACGTCATGTTTGATGTCACTCCGTAACTCCCAAGTCAACAAGTCCGGGATGGAATCGCCATTAAAGTCTTGGCCTCCGTCAACAAATAGACCAACTCGGCTGTAAATTTGTTTCCCGCTGAACGCCATCAACGGGTTGCCAGTTTGACCGGAATAAACGACAGCCTCCCCGGCATCGGCAAAACCATTGCGATCGGCCATTGGTTCACCGGTGATGTAGTCACCAAAGCCGTCCAAGTTGACATCGCCGCAAAACGCGACACTGGTTCCGAGGCCAGCATCGGCTTGGGTTCCCTCGACCGAATGGATCACGCTGTAGTCCGCTCCGGAAACGACAAGAACCTCGCCTACCGCTTGGAATCCTGTTGGGCGTGCTCCTGGATGGCCGAATAGAAAGTCATCAATGCCGTCGCCAGTGACATCTCCGACAGTCCCCATTTGATAACCAAGACCAGTTGTTCCAAGGGCAACGCTTCCGATGATCTCCTGAATCAAACTGTGATCGGCGCCCGAGTAAAGCAAAACACGTCCTTCCCCATTTGGGCCATAACCAGGAGATCCAAACATGTAATCCTGAACGCCATCACCGCTGACGTCGCCAGCCGGGGCAGCGGACTTACCCATGTAGTCCCAATGATCCTGCCCCAAAACACTGTTGTGAAGATAGGGGCCGCCGCCGACAGTTTGAGCCAGTGAAACGCTGGGAATGAGTCCGAGAAAAAGCAGAGGGAGTTTATTCATTGAGCTTGATCGATCTTTTGCAAATGGATGAAAGGGCGTTCAGCACCCTGGCTAACAAGCAGACGCGGGGAGGCAATCGCGAAGCCGAATCCTGGGTCCGAATTCAATCCTACATGATTTCCTTTTTTGAATAACACTCCCGGAAATCTGAGCTCAATCCAACCCACCAAACAACAAAAAACCCGAGCAGCTTTCGCTACTCGGGTTTGATGTTTAATGGCGAGGGTGACGAGACTCGAACTCGCAACC
>CAZMDZ010000367.1:0-3856 GCA_964565175.1 uncultured Planctomycetales bacterium | reverse complement strand
CTGGATCGGCACATTATTTGGACCGGGTTCGAGCTGTCGAACGAGGAAGGTCAGGTTCTCGCTGATGCGCGGGTGGTTGCGCAGATAGGATTCCACGTAAGCGCGGAAAGTTCCTAGGTTGGTTAACCGTCGGCCGTTGACCAGGCTGGATTCGTCAATTTTTTGCTGTTGGTTCCAGCTGGCGAGCTCGTCAATTTTGTGATCCAGATATTGCTGGATGTACTGCACCTTCTTCAACCGCTGCAGCAGCGCCTCGTCGACAAAGCGCACCGAATTCATGTCGAGATTCAGCGAGCGCTTGATCCGCCGGCCGCCGGACTCACTCATGCCGCGCCAGTTTTTGAAGCCACCGGTGATCAAGGCGGGAGTGGGGACGGTGGCGATGGTTTTGTCCCAATTGCGCACCTTGACCGCGTGCAATGTGACTTCCATTACGTCGCCATCAGCGCCGAATTTAGGAACTTCGATCCAGTCGCCCCGGCGGATGAGGTCGTCGCGGGTGAGTTGAATACTGGCGACGAAACCGAGAATCGAGTCTTTGAACACCAGCAGGACGATGGTCATCATCGCGCCCAAGCCGGTGAGCAAGCCGGTGGGGCTGCGCTGCATTAACGCGGCGACGGTGAGAATGATGATCACCAGCCACATCAAAATCTTGGCGACTTGAATGTAACTGCGCAGCGCGGTGCTGTCGGTGGTGTCGTTGGAGCGGAAAATCGCCAGCATCGAGTCCAGCAGCGATCCACCGACCCGCCCGCCGACCACAATCATGTACGCCAACATGATGCGCTGAGTGTGCCCTTCCCATTGACCGTTTTCCGGGAACAACAGCGACGCCCAAGCGTAAATCACCAGCGCCGGTGCAATGTGGGAGAGCTTTTCGAAGACCCGGTTTTTGATCAGCTGGTCATCCCACTCCGCTTTGGTCCGCGACGCCATCGAACGCAGCGCGCGCACTAGGATTTTGCGCGTCACCCAATTCGCCACCCAGGCGGTGGCAAAAACGATGAGTGCGAGGATCCACTGGTTTTGCGCGGTGATTTCGAGCAACCACTCCGTCAGCCGATCCCACCAGAATTCGGGCGGTGGTGGATCTCCCGCGTCCGCAGTTGGGGTGGTCTCGTTTTGGGTTGGAGTTTCCCCGGTCACCTGCATCAACAGCCAGTTCATGTCAGCCTCCTAACTTTGGGGTGCCGCGTCGCACATTCCTTTATAGCGGCAAAAACGGCATGCATCCGGTGCGCCGGTGGCTTGCCAGTTTTCAGCCATGAAGTCGTCGACATCCGGATCGTAATGGATGTCCATCATTTCGCGAATGCTCATCGACATGCGGTCTTGGGCCTCGCCAAGTTTGTCAATCTGCACCGGGATCGACTGCACATTGCCTTCGCCAAGATACGCGGCATGAAGGGTGATGTCTTCCGGGTCGGTCTGCCAGCGCTCGCAGGCGTAAAGCGCGTAGGTGTAGAGTTGGAAAATGTCATCCTCGCGCGGCTTGCCGGTTTTCCAGTCCCAGATGTGGACCTTTTCTTCATCTTGGTAGGCGAAGTCGGGCACCGCATAAACCTTGGTGCCGAGGAATTGGTAGGTATCCAACGACTCCACCGACAGCCAAGAATCCGGCTGCGAATCCCGCACCGGCGCCAGCTGCGGCGACTCGAGGAAGTACTTGGCCGAGCGCTGCATCAAATCGCGGGCCGCGTTGGTGCGGTCGGCGGAAACATCCCATTTGTAGTGATGCTCGAATAGGTGGGTGGACTTATTCGGCCGCTCCGCCCACAGCTCGGTCGACGACTGCCGCCAGCCCTGACGGAACATCTCGCGCGATTCCTCAAACAGCTCTTGGGTGGTCATCGTGCTGCCAGCCTTGCGCAACTGAAACCAGCGCTCGATGGCGCGGTGGATGACATCCCCCGTAAACGCTGGCAACGAGGTCAAATTCTTATGCACCATGGTCTGGTACTTGTCACCGCGCGGTTTTTCCGTCCACCACCCCCACGACCCATAACGGGAGTACCAGTTCTCCCGACGACACCGCACAAATTCCTTCGCCCGGCTTGCCGACCATGAGAGTTCACATTTAAATTCCGTCGCCGCCATGGCTGGATTTTAGCAGTTGGTCGCAGCAAAATCCCGGCCCTGGGGTCGAGCAAAATGCCTCCACAATTAGAAGGAAGGCGCCGCGATCTCTCCGAATTCGATTTGAATTTCCGCCGAACGATTGGACAAGCTCCGCCAACGATGGAGGAGTGAGTTGGGATCGAATTCGCCAGCAAGAGTGGTCATCGCACTTCCGGCCGTCGTATCCCCTTCGTTGGAGGTGGAGCCGCCTGGACCGGAATCAGTGGCGATGGCGTAGGCAGCTTCTAAATGAAGCTTGGCGTTTTGATGATCGCCGCGCTGGAATGCAATCCAACCGCGGAACCAGCGTGCCTCTACCGAGCGTGAATTGTGAGCGGCGGCGGCGGCGAAGTGGTCGTCGGCTTGATCGAAGTCGGTTTCCAATAAGGAGACGACTCCAAGCTGTACCGAGGGCTGGCTTTCTTCGGAGTTGATGCGGTGGCAATGAGAAAATGCCACCCTAGCTGCAGCTAGGTCATCCAAATTTGGGTCGCCACCTGGCAGGTGCAGCTTGCCGATTTGCATCCAACCACGGCTGGCGTTGGGTTGGTGAACGACCAGTTTTTCAAACACCGGCAGCGCTTCCGCCTCACGGTCTTGCTCGACCAGAATATTGCCCAAGTAATAAAGGCAGTCCCAATGGCCAGGCCAAATATCCAGCGCTTGGCGGTAGCCGCTTTCGGCGGCAGGCAAATCACCGGCAATGCGCTGCTTGGAAGCCTGACGCATGATGCCAACAAAACGGCGCTTGTCCTCAATGCTCTCAGGCTCTTGCGCTTGGGCGCGAATTTTGCCCGGCAACATTTCGACTTGCGGAGCACTTCCGCGTTCCCAAGTCACCAAACTATCGGCGGCAAACGGACCGCCGGTGTCGGTGCTGCCATCCGGCCAGCGCACGACGACGGAATCCAGTTGCTGGGCTTTGCCTAAACCAAAACTCAACTCACCGGTGGCGTGTTGAGAAAGATAAGAACCTTGGGCGCCGACTTGATCAATCATTCCTTGATCCTGCCAATGCACAATCACCGAGGCGCCTATTGCAAATCGATTGCCATCGGCTTGGCGCAGGCGCAGCAAAACACTGCCGCCAGATTGACGACTATCGTTGCGGAGTAAATGAGCACTTTCGCCATGGCCGACCACAATGATGTCTAAGTCGCCGTCCAAATCATAATCGAAGTGCGCACCGCCGCGACCGACGCGCTCCTCGGTGAAGAATTCCCCCGCCGCCGCGCCTAATTCGTAAAACCCACGTTCTGCTCCGGCATTCCAAAACAGTTGCGCGCGTTGCGGAACCAAGTTAGTTGGATCGTCATCCTTCGGAATCGTACTGCCATTGACGACGAACAAATCGCGCTTGCCGTCATTATCGAAATCAAAAAACCCGGTTGCCCAGCCGACCATGTCCAGCGCAATTTGACCCAAGCCGAATCGGTCTGCTTCGTCCATGAAAAGTAGATTGGGCTCCTTGCCTTCTGTTGCCAGATCACTGGTTACGTTTTCATAAAGCGCGTTTTCCTGAGCGACCCAGTGAGTGATGAATAAATCCAAGTCTTGGTCCAAGTCAAAATCATTCACCGCCATTCCCATCGCACCGCGATAATCGCCAAGCAGAGCTTCGGAGGTGCGATTTTCAAAAGTGCCATCGCCACGATTCAGGTACAAGGTGTTGTCGGAGACGTCGTTGGCAACGTAAAGATCCAACCAACCATCGTTGTTTAAGTCGGTGAAGGTC
>CAZMDZ010000366.1:0-3883 GCA_964565175.1 uncultured Planctomycetales bacterium | reverse complement strand
GAAGCTGGGGGCGTTGGATTGGTATGCCTTAATCGCGGATGAAATCGTCGCCAAGCAACGCAAAAATGGATCCTGGAGCTGCGGCAAAGGGGAACCAGAAATGAACACCGCATTTGCCTTGCTAACCTTGTCACGGGCGACGGCGAGCACAGGTGGGGTTGGCGAAGAACAAGAGATCTGGCAGCGGCAGTGGACGTCGGCAGCGGACGGCAAGGTGGTCCAAGTGACGGCGAGCGGATTGCCGCAGTGCGCGGTTTTCCTGACTGGTTTTGATCGAGCGTGGTTCGAAGAACAAACTTGGGAGGGTGAGTTGAGCCCGCGGCTGGCCAAAGTGGAGTGGTGGTTGAATGATGAGCTGGTTTCGACCGTGGTGCGGTCTGAGCAGCAATGGCGTTTGGATTGCTCGCAACCAGTCCCCCACCGTTTTAGCCAACGGTTGACGTTACCAGCCAATGGCGAATACCAATTGCGGGCAAGGTTGAGTTGGCTACCGCCTGAAACATGGGCGAATCCAACGGCCGGAACAAATCGTTTGGAACGGGAAATCCAACCGTCCGATTGGGAACAGTTGGATTCGGGAGTCGTAGTCATTCATGCCTCAGGTTTGTTGGATGAAGCCGTCAAGAGCCAAATGAACCATCGTGCGCGGCATGTGCATCCACAGCGATGGACGCCGAAGGAAGTTCAAGTAATAGCTTCATCGGCAATCGGCGGCGAGAGTGGTGCAAGCTGGGCCTTGGATCGCTGTCACGCCACTGCTTGGCGCTGGAAAGCAAGCGATCAAGAGCGAAGCTGGTGCGCAGAATGGGAAAAGCCAGTTCGGGCGAACAGCATCCGCATTGTTGCCGCCCTACCGGCCGACCAAAATCCTGACGGTTATGCCATGCCAAAGCGCGTCAAGCTGAAGGTGAATGGCCGAAAAGCAGTGTTCCTTGATTTTTCTGCTGAAGATTGGCGGTCTGGATGTATTTTTCACTTTCGCAAATCGGAAAAAATGCGCAAAATTGAATTGGAAGTCACCTCTGTTCACTCCCACCGTGGAAACGGCGTAGGGGGGATTTCTGAAATTGAATTCTTCGATAAATGAAAAACCACGACATCATTCTTGCACTCGGAGGCGGCGGTGCCCGCGGTTTGGCCCACGTCGGCATCATTCGTGTGCTTGAGCAAACAGGTTATCGCGTGCGTGGCGTGGCTGGCACTAGCATTGGTTCGGTGGTTGGAGGTTTGTACTGCGCCGACGCCTTGGATGCTTACGAAGAGTTCGTCCGCAATTTGGATTTGAAGCGCATGTTCCGCTTCGTTGACATCCGCATGCCGGTTCGCGGCTTAATGGGTGGACGCAAAATCGAGTCTTACTTGCGCCGCCTGGCGGAGCACCGCCGCGTCGAGGACTTGGCCTTGCCGTTTACCGCTGTGGCCACCGAATTGCGCAATGGCGAAGAAGTGCGTTTACGCGAAGGCGACCTGGCACTCTGTATTCGAGCCAGTTACGCCATCCCTGGTTTTTTCACGCCGGTTCTAATCGACGGACGCTGGTTGATCGATGGTGGAGTTTCGACTCCAGTACCAGTTGAGGCTGCGGGGGAATTGGGTCCCTACCCTGTGGTTGCAGTGAACGTCAATTCGTCTTCCTTGCCTCCGGTGGAAGCTGCCTTCGAGGCGATGTCGCCTGACCCACCCGAGCCGCAAGACGAGCCTCGATTGCTGTCCTCCTTAAGTGATAGCATCGCACACCTGCAATACCGATTGGCGACTTACCAACTCGCGGTGCATCAACCCGCAGTAACATTAGAGCCGCAACTCAAGGGCATCGGCTTATTCGACTTCCATCGCGCTGCCGAACTGATTGAAGAAGGCGAGCGCTGCGCACATGAAGCCATTCAAAGCGGTGCCTTCGAAATTGCCCTGAAGGATGCTAGCCAGCAGTCCACGGATGCTCAGCAATCCCGGACCGGTGGTTGGCTAGGCGGGATAGGCAAAACAGCCAATCGCTCAAACGGTTGAGATAAACAACAAAGTCGGAGTCGCTGGCGCAGTCTAAAGCAACCAGTCGCCGCTCGGCTCGACGGCAAACGGTGCGTGCAATTTGCAAGCGGCAACTCAGCTCACTGCCGGTAGGCAAGATGAAGTTTTTCAGCGGCGGGAGTTGATCCGTCCATTGATCCATCTCATTTTCGAGCTGCTGGCAACCATCGACGTTCCACACGGGTAGCCCCGCCCCCTCGCGAGCAGCTGGCGGGGTGGCCAAATGCGCCCCCAAAGTGAACAGCCTGGAACTCTCTCGCAACAAGGCATCACCGATCTCGGCCAATGATTCCTTACTTGCCGCGACGCTCCAACCGATGACGGCATTCAACTCGTCCACTTCACCATAGGCTGCAATGCGAGGATCATCTTTCGCCACCCGATCGCCGCCAAACAGCGACGTCTCGCCTTTATCCCCACCACGCGTGTAAAGATTCATCGCTTCAGTTTATCGAATTCCCAATTCCAGTCGCATAGGCACAAAAAATCACCCTCGCCGATTGACGAGGGTGATTAGCCGGACGCGTGACGTCCGAATTGGATCGAAGCTTACAGCTCTTCTGCGTTGGAGGCCAAGTACTCAGCAACTCCTTCGGTGGAGGCCTTCATGCCGTCCTTGCCTTCCTGCCAGCCAGCTGGGCAAACTTCGCCGTGCTTGCTGTGGAAGTCGAGGGCATCGACCATGCGCAGCATCTCGTCGATGTTGCGGCCGAGCGGCAGGTCGTTGACGACCTGGTGGCGAACGACGCCTTCTTCGTCGATCAGGAAGGAACCGCGCAGAGCGACAGCTTCGTTGACCAAGACGTCGTAATCGCGAGCAATGCTCTTATCGATGTCGGCGATCAACGGGTAGTTGACCGGGCCGATGCCACCTTCGTTAATGTCGGTGTTGCGCCAAGCCAAGTGGGTGAAGTGGCTATCAATGGAGCAGCCGAGAACGACTGTGTTGCGCTTTTCAAACTCGCTCATGCGGTGATCAAAAGCGATGATCTCGGAGGGGCAGACGAAGGTGAAGTCGAGCGGGTAAAAGTAAAGAACGACTTTCTTGCCGCGGTAATCGGCCAAGCTGATTTCCTGGAAGGAACCGTCAGCCATGACGGCGGTTGCTTTGAAGTCTGGAGCTTCTTTAGTGACTAGAACGGCCATGATGGGGTTCTCTTTGTGGGGTGTGACTGGAGTTCAGTTCGCACAACATCTAGGACAGACCGCCATGCCATCCAATGGCAAATTTCTGGCGAATGCTGCCCAATGGGCAACAATTTTAACGTGGCGGTTCGGCCTCCGACCTGGAGTTCGGCCCAAAACACCTCCTTGCATTTGGACCAGCCGCGATCGCTGCGGTCCACACCCGGGAACCGGGGGCAGCGGAAGTGCTGCCTCCAGCACTCGAACTCAAGGGGCGGCGGCAACGGCGGCGGCCAAGACCTCGGCGGCGGCGGCCCCAGCAGCGGTTGCAGTTTCGAGCACTTCGCCGTGGCTAGGCTCAGATCCATGCAACCCCGCAGCATAATTGGTAATGAGCGAGATGCCGAGCACGCTGGCACCGGCGGATTTTGCCGCCATGGCCTCTGGAATCGTGCTCATCCCGACGGCATCCGCCCCCAGCGTTTGCAGCATGGCGACCTCGGCCGGCGTCTCGTAATTCGGACCGGGCAGACCGGCGTATACGCCAGTTGCGACGTTTGAGCACGCCTTGAGCACGCCTTCACGCCACTGACCGTGATAAAGACCGACAAGGTTCAAGAAAGTGGCAACTCCCGACGGCTCCTGATCACTGGCCAGCGGATTCGGAAGACCCAGATTGAGGTGGTCGCTCAACGCCATCAGCGCACCCGGGCGCAAATGACTACGCACC
>CAZMDZ010000365.1:2570-3887 GCA_964565175.1 uncultured Planctomycetales bacterium | reverse complement strand
AAAAGATGCCGCTGACGGGTTGCTCAACATAGGAATAAGTCAGGTCTGCAAAGAAGACTGGGTCGAATACACCGCCAGATTCCAGCACTCCCCCTTCGGCGCTTAAAGCACTTAGCCGGGCTTGGCGGATGGCAGGGGCATTTTGCGAAACCAGCAGAACCAAGTCCTCGAGGCGCATCGGCATTTGATTGCCGCTTGCCGGAACGGGCTCTTGCTCACCTCGTTGGGGAGACGCGGCCTGCTCGACTTCGCCGCCTTGGACGGTTTCAGCGAACTCCGGCTCCAGGCAAGGAATGGCGGGAGCGGCTGCCGAGCAAAGCCAAGTGGATCCAGAGAGAAGGAGGGGGAACAGCATGATGAATCAGAAGCATAGCGACGGACGCGCTATGGCACATCTCTACGCACGCTATGTACGGATTGCAGGGAAATTACGGCGGTTCCGTGCCGACGACTAGAAGTCGAAGAATGGCGGAATATCTAAACCTGTGCCGTTCAATGCCCACTGCCAAGCCTGAACCCAGCCCAACCCTTGCTCGATGCCTTGCAATTGCATCACCCGGTCACTCAGCGAAGCGGGTGGCGGCGTGGCGATGCCCAGCAAACAACGACGAGTGAACTCTTGCTCGATTTCGGCGAGGTTGGCGCCGCTCCATTCCATCAAAGCCGGAGCTAAGGATGGTTGCTTATCAGCAACTTCCTGGTTTGCTTCGTCCCATTCACGAATAACCAAAGCCATGCGATTGGATTGCTCCACGGCGGCATGCCAGTCGATGCCAAAAGCTTCTTCTAAATCAGGGTCGGTCGGTGGCACGACGGGGTCAAAACGCGGCTCGATCGGCTCTTCGGCCAGTTCGATGAGCTTGGGCAACTCCCAATCAACCACTGGTGTGGTCGCCTCTTTTTCGGCGAAGAGGATGACCAATGCTGATAGCGGACCGCCGACGGTGGTGATCAACAGCAAAGAGGCCGCCAGGCGCAACATACGGTTGCGGTGAATGGCGGCGCGCAAAGTCCAGGGCTGAGCCTGCAACCGCTCCTGCATTTGATCGACAAAACCCTCACTAAGACCAGGTTGCTGCAACTGTTGAAGCTCCCCTGCCAGGGCGTCGAGCTCAGCTTGCTCGCCGGGCTGTAGGTTCAAGTCGTCTAGGCGTTCACCCATCCACTCATTGCTCCATTCGCTCATGACTGCCCCTCCTCTTGCTCGCCAAAAGTGGCCAGCTGATCGCGCAGTTTGCGCAGCGAGTAGTAGACGCGGGATTTCACCGTTCCAACAGGGATGTCGAGGATTTCGGAGACCTGCTGGTAGGGCAGGCG
>CAZMDZ010000365.1:0-2560 GCA_964565175.1 uncultured Planctomycetales bacterium | reverse complement strand
GCGCAGCCAATTCGAGCAGTTCTCGAACTGGCTCATCGAGCTTTTCCATCGCCGCGTGAAGGATTTCCGCCCGGTCTTCCAGATTGGCATGTTCCAGCGGCCCTGGGTTTGGATCGACGGCTTCCGGTAGGTCGTCGCCGACCAAAATCGGGCGTTTGCGCCGTCTGGAGTCGATCCACAGGTTGTGGGCGATGCGCAACAAATATGCGTCGAGCCGACCGGTAGGTTTGTAACGGCCGCGAGCTTGGAAGACGCGTAGAAAAACATGTTGCGTAAGGTCTTCTGCAGTAGAGCTTTGCGCTCCAAGGCGAAGGAAATAGCCCTTGAGTCGCGGGGCCATTTCGCGTACCAGCTGGTCGAAGGCTTCGGCATCACCGGCCTGAAACCGAACCAGGAGGTCGTTGGAACCCGGATCCATGGACTGTGAATTCAACGCGTCTCCTGGCTACCAGGTTCAGCGGAAATCCCTTGTTTTTGAAGAACTTGGCAAAATTCTTTGAGTCTGGCTTGGGCACGCCCGCCGACTGCGGAAAAGCGCAAAGATCTCTGCTCCTCAAAGGCCTCCAACTGCAACCAGATTCCAGCCTCGGGCAACCAATCGGCAATGCGGCTCGCCCACTCGATCAGGACCAAATGTTCGCCGTCGAGGCGTTCGATTAAGCCCTCGCCGAGCAAAGAATCGAGCCTGTGCTGGAAATAGGCGTCGAGGTGCAAGACCACGCCTTTTTGAGTTTGGTACTCCTTGCACAGCAGATAGCTGGGCGAATTGAATGGGGTCGCCGAGCCGAGGCCCCGGCCGATTCCGCAGCAAAGCGTGGTCTTGCCGGTGCCCAACTCGCCATCCAAACCCAGCAGATCCCCCTTTTGGAGAACCTGCCCCAACGCCTCGCCGATAGCGATGGTTTGTTCGGGGCTGGCGGTTTCCAGAAGCAGTTCCATTTTTCCGTGCGGCGATCAGGCGTCGTCGGCCCAGCCGTGTTCCCATCCATCGACCCGCAAGTCTAAAACTTCGCCCTCAACCAGCCAGCGAAGTTTGCGCTCGGCGGTGATGGTGCCAATGCTGGTGAGGCCGACTTCGGCGAGTACCGGGTCCTTTAGAGCTGCGCGCGCATACTCCGCTGGCAAGCACAGCAGCAGTTCATAGTCTTCGCCTTCGCCCAAGGCTAGACGCCAACCCTGCTCGTCTGGGGTTAAGGGCGGGTGCATCGGCAGTTGGCGTAGCTCCACCTCGGCACCGACCGCACTCGCAGCCAGAATGCGCGGCAAATCCTTGGCCAGACCGTCGCTGATATCCATCATCGCAGTGGGTTGATATTGGCTGCAAAGGTGGCGGCCGATGGCGATGCGCGGTTCAGGGGACAGGTGACGACCGCTGCTGACCGCTGCTCCAAGTTTTCCGCTGACCAAGATCTGATCGCCAATTTGAGCTTTGCCACGGCCCGGTGCTGGCAATGGACTGCGGCCGATGGCGTTGCAGGTCAACACAGTGCTTCCGCCTGCTGGGGTGGTGCTGAGATCGCCACCGGCCACTGCGCACCCCCATTCCTGGGCTTCGGCGACAAAGGCCTCGGCCAAGAGGCGCAACCAAGAGGCCGGTCGATCTGCGGCCAAGGCAACCGTCCAACTCAACAGCCATGGCTCGGCACCAGCAGCGGCCAGATCACTGATCGTGCGGCGCAGGAGCTTGCGGGCTTGCACCTCAGGTGCGGTGCCGTGCTCAACGTGCACTCCTTCGACCAACTGATCGCAGGTCCAATGCAAATAGCCTTCCTGGCCAAAGGGTAGCTGAGCACAATCATCCCCAGGACCGACGACCCCGCTTTGTGGTGGGAATGCGTCGGCGAAAAAATTGTGGAGCGCGTCTTCGCCGCGACTGTGACCACTCATTTCTTGTACCCTTTGCTTGCTTTGCGGACTCCCCCACGCCCCTTTCACACCCTACGTTTCACTGCGACGCCAACGGCCAAGCAGCGGGGTCTGACTCGTGCGGAATTGATATGGATCTTAGGCTTGAGCGCCTTCATCCTGGGCATCATTTTTTGGAGTTGGAAAACCGACTTGGATCAGGCGCAAGATCGTCTGGCGACCCAGCAAATGTCTTATCTCACTGGGCAAATTCAATATGCGATGGAAGTCCAAGAAGATCAACTCGATCAGTGGCCGAAGCTTTTGGTCGGTCCAGGAGCACAGCCGGATCAGCTGCAAAGGTTGAATCCGGAACCGCTGAGCAAGGTTTTGCCCGATTACGTTTACTTGCCGATGGATCCTTGGCAGGGTGCTTTTGCTCTCCAACTACGCGAAGATGGCGCGTGGCTGTTGATCGGCTTGGGCAAAGACGGCAGCTGGTCGGATCAGCAGGATGAACTGGCCTTTAGCTATCCGATTTTCCCGCCGCAGTAGAGTTCCAAGCGGCGACCATTTCGGCTAGCAAGCTGGCATCTTGGGCGGCTCGCAACACGGCGACGGCGTGGGCACCTTGTCGTCGGCATTGCGCCACTTGCTCAGGAGTTTCAATTCCTCCTAAGGCGATAATTGGCATCGAGGTTGATGGCCGGTTGTT
>CAZMDZ010000364.1:0-3898 GCA_964565175.1 uncultured Planctomycetales bacterium | reverse complement strand
CAAACTGATTGCGGCGTCATTAGCAAATGATGCGCCAAAGAAAGGGGGGATAGGCTATCGCCCAAGAACTAAACGGCAAAAGTGTCAAATAGCCGATGACCATTCTTCGACCATCTTTGGCCGGCTTCACTAACCGAGATAAGTCGTAGACATTGCCGTCGTCTTTTTCGATTCGCTCCGGGCCATGGATTGCACTGCTCCCCTGAAACAAAAATTAACCCTACGGCTGGGCCGAAATAAATACGGCTCGTGCAAAAAGGTCTTCAGGTTGGTCGCTCGAATCAGTCACTAATACAGTCCGCTAATTTTGCGGCTGCCGTAATCGGGGAAAAAGCCTTTCTGCGGTTTGAATTTGAAGGTGCCTTCGAGCACGGAGTGGAAGAGGTCGCGGAAGTCGGTGGTGACGGGTAAGTCGCGGCCTTCGTACAAAGCTTCGGTAGCTAGGCCTTTCCACTTGCCGTGTACCTTGCCGCCTTTGACGCCACCGCCAATCACAAACGCACCGCCGCCATGACCGTGGTCGGTGCCATTGTTGCCGTTTTCGCGGACGGTGCGACCGAACTCGGTCATGACCACAATCGTGGTGCTTTCCATTGCCGGACCCATGTCGGCGCAGAACGAGGCGATCGAACCGGATAGATCGCGCAGCATGTCGGCTTGTCTGCCTTCGACGCCGCCTTGTTGAGCGTGGTGGTCCCAGCCGTTGTAGTCGACACCGGCAATCTCCAAACCTTCCCCCGCCTTAAACACCTTGGCGATGTTTTGCATGCGCTGACCAAAGCGCCCGCTTGGGTACTTCACTTCGGATTTACCCTTGGCCAAGATGTCTTGATAACGGCGCAAAGTTTCGATGGTCACCCGACCGCTGTGCACGACCCCACTTGGATCATCTTCGCGCTCGCCCATTTCACCAGCTTCCATTTCGCCCTTGGCTTCACCGGCCGTGCTTCCTGCACCGCCCGCACCATAAAATTCCTCGAAACGACTCAACGTTTTCGAACCCTTCTTTTTGTCCATGCCACCGGGCACCGCCAGTACCGGGAAATCTCCGCGCAGCGAACGCGGCAGCAATTCTTGCATCGCCATGCCGCGGAACTCGGTCTGCTGCTTGCCGCGCTTCTTTGAAGTTTCAACCAAATAACGATTCAACCAACCAGTCCTCACACCGCGATTCCCCGGCGCTCCAAACTCCATGAAGTCCTGCGCGTCAAAGTGACTGCGCGTCGTATGCGGCGAGCCAACCGCAACCACCGGCGCCAGCATCTTCTCTTGGAACAGCGGCTCAAACGCCGACAGCGCCGGGTGCAAACCCCACTTGCCATCCAAGTTGATGACGCCATGCTCCTTGCTCAAACCCAAAGTCGGCCGCACCGTGTGGTAATCGCGATCCTTGTACGGCACAACCATGTTCAACCAGTCGGCACCACCGCGCAGGTAAATGCACACTAGCGACCGCGGGTACTTGTCTCCACCACCCATCATCGCCGACAGCGGCGAGGTCAGGATTCCGCTGGCGGCCAAGCTGGCGGCGCTTGCGGTTTTGAGGAAGTCTCGGCGAGTGAAGATGCTCATGTTCTTTGGGAGTTGGTGGGTTGCTTGTTTGCGGTGAAAGGCTTGGAGAGAATCGCTGTGGCTTAAGAACGCTTGACGCTACTGATTCTGGAATTCGGGCGATCCCAGCAACAAACCCAGCAGCTGCGGTCCGAGCCCGCGTGGATCGGGGAACTTTTCTTTGGCCAAGTACTGGTCGGTAATCGTCGACAACGCATTGCGCGTGCGCTGTCCAGCACCCGACGGCAAAATTCGCTTGGTCAGGTGGTGCTGCCACAAACGCGGAACGTCGTGCGGCAGTTCGTCGTAATATTCGTCGGGAACTTTGACGCCTTTAATTTTGGCGTTCACCAGATCAAGCGCGAACTGCCAACGCAGCGCCATCGCACCAGGATCTAGCCACGCTTCGGCGACGTCGTAATAACCGGTTGGGTCGTCGCAGTGCATGATTGGCTGGCCCATTTCTCGCAGGTGGTTCAAGCAGCGGCCGACCTCAACCATTTCCGCGTCGGATGCGCGCAGCGCGGCACAGATGAACTCAAATGGCGTGCGGAACTTTTTGCGCGCATGCTTTTCATCCCAGAATTCTTCGCTGTTGACGATCGCGCGCACCATGTCAGGAATGCTGCCATCGGTCTTGCGGAAAACCTTAGCGACGTCTTTGACCAAACTGGACGGCGGCTGGTCGGCGACCAGATAACGCACCATCTTCATCGAAATGAACTGGGCGGTGCCTTTGTGCTCGCACAAAATATCAAGCACCTGCTCACCGTCTTGAATGCCAGCGCCATTTTCGTACTTAATCTTTTTACCCAGCACTCTCTTGTCGCCCGCAACATGCATGTCGTTGCGGAAATCAAACTGCCACTCGCCATCGCGGCCGCCGCTGAAAGTCCAACCAGTCAACGCTTCGGCAACGGCGATGACATCGCGCTGTTTGTAATAGTTGTCGACACCTAGGGTGTGCAGTTCCAATAGTTCGCGCGCATAGTTTTCATTCAATCCGCGCTGAGCAGCAATCTGCGCCGCCTCTTCGCCGCGCTGCTTGGAACCGGTTTTGCGCCGCGCCCGCCGCTCGATTTCGGCCAACTCTTGCTTGCTCGGCGGCCGCCGCGACAAGTGATTATCTAGATAGTGCAACATCGCCGGCGCCTTGGCCGACGCCCGCAACATCTCTGGGAACGAGCCCAACGCATTTTTGCGCACCACCTCGCGATCGTATTCGGTCAGCAGCAAATCAGCGGTGCCGCCTTTGGTGTAGCTAACGTTGAAGTGATTGCGAAAAAAGTCCGCCATCACCGCGTGCACTTGGCGACTGCTCTTGACGCAAGTCAACGCAATCGCAGTCATCAACTGCCCCTTCGGAATCCGCCGACGCCGACGAATTTCAGCCGCGGTTTCTTCAGTGCCGTCCTAACCCTCGAGCCCTTGGGTGGTGTAGTCAAACAACTGTGGAGTGCTCATCTTCACCGTCGACAGCTCCGACAACGCGCCAACCAAATCGCGATTGCCCTCTTCGCTTGCCGCCAGCTGCTCCTCCAGCCACTCCATTTCCCCCATTTCTAGCACTCGATCGACTTCCGACGGCGTCGGCCCAAAGGTAAGTCGGGAAAGGAGATGGATCGCTCGTTTACGCATTCGAAGCGTGGTTAGTTTTGGAGTTGCCGCCGATATCGGGGGTAGGGCCAGTCTACCAACCCCGGTGCTCGCGGCGGGTTTTGTGAAACTCTCGTGATGACTTCGCAGTCTATCTTGAGACAATTGAGACTGGTTCGCTGGCCTCGCTCCACCTCCCCAAGCTCCAACACTTCGCTGGCCTAACTCCGAATCCCCGTGTCCAACGCTACGCTGGCCTCGCCGCCCAACACCATCATGTGCGCTCAACTCCTTCTCGTCGAAGAAGATCCCGACCTCGCCAATCTGGCCGCGCTGCACCTGCGCGACGACGGGCACGAGGTTGAAATCGTGGGTGATGGCACGGTTGCGTCAAAACGGGTGGCCGAGCAAAAGTACGATCTGATTCTGCTCGACTTGATGCTGCCAGGCATGGACGGTTTGCAAATTTGCCAACAAATCCGCGCCGCCGAAGACTTCACTCCACTGATCATCCTGACCGCCAAAACTTCGGAAGTTGATCGCGTCTTGGGTTTGGAATTTGGCGCCGACGACTATCTAAGTAAACCTTTCAGCCTGCGCGAGTTGATGGCGCGGGTGAAGGCGGCGCTCAGGCGGTCGAATCAGTATTCGGCTTCGGCCGAGGGCGGAAGTGGCGATGGCTCAGGTGGCAATTCCGGTCTGGCAGGCAACCGCGAATCAAGCCCCGGCCGGCCCGAGCAACAAGTGCTGA
>CAZMDZ010000363.1:0-3907 GCA_964565175.1 uncultured Planctomycetales bacterium | reverse complement strand
GTCGATGATCGCCTCGTCCGCTGCGTTGGCGTCGTGCTCGCCGTAGTGCTGCCCATCGTCGTGGTCCAGCGCGATCCAGCCCTCACCCTCATCGACGTTGGCCTGCTCCGAAGGATTCCGCTCCCGGTAGGCGGTGGCCGCCACTTCCCAGCTTCGGTCGAGCACCTCGATCCCCACCCTCACGCCCACGCCCGACGGACAAAGTTACTGCGGAAGCCAATTTCCTCGATGCTCATCCCCCCACTCCGCGAATGGTTGCACAGCCTGCGTCAACAACGCAGCCGCACCATTTCGACTCTGCTTGGCGTAGGCTGGGGGACCTTTGCGGTGGTTGCGATGCTGGCTTTCGGCGCAGGTTTGGAGGACTTGTTGCGCGAGCGCGGCGAAGGGATGGGCAGTAGCGTGGTCGTGACTTGGGTGAATCAAACGACTAAGTCGCACAACGGATTTCCCAAAGGCCGTCAACTCCTCGCCACCGACGACGACATCCTCGCTCTGCAAAACGAAGTTGCTGGAATTGGCGAAGTCAGTCCGGAGTATGTGCGGACGGAAAACTTCGCCATCGGCGAACAACAGTTTCGCGCTGTCCTCAATGGAGTGTTTCCAAGCTACCGGAATTTGCGCTCGATCCAAGCGCAAGCGGGCGGACGATTTCTGAATGCTCAGGATCAACAACACGCTCGCAGGGTTTTGTTTTTGGGGGACAAAATCAAACGTCAGATTTTGGGCGAAGCTGATGCCGTCGGCAAACAAGTGGTGCTGGCGGGAACGCCGTTTACCGTGATTGGGGTGATGCAGCCGAAGTTGCAAGACAGTGATTACAACGGTAATGACGATGCACGAATCTGCATCCCCGCATCCACCTATCGACGGATTTTTGGGGATCGCTGGGTTGATAACTTCGTTTTTCGGGCGGTTGATCCACAAAACACTGCGGCAGTGATCGACGGTGTTTACAGCGTTTTGGCCCAGCGCTTACAGTTTGACCCCGCCGATCGTGATGCATTAAACGTTTGGGACACCTCTGAGAACGAGCGCGTCCGCAGCACCATTTTTAATGCCATGAAGATAATGGCCGGACTCGCCGGGACTTTAACCCTGTTGGTCGGCGGCTTGGGCGTGGGCAATTTGATGTACCAATTGGTCAAGCGTCGGACCAGGGAAATTGGGATTCAAATGGCGATGGGGGCGCGGCCGCAATGGATCTTAAATGAAATCTTGCTGCAAACATTGTTGTTGGTTGCGGCTGGCGGTTTGCTTGGATTTTCCGCGGCTTGGTTGTTCACTACTTTGATCGCGCTGACGCCGCTTACCGAGTCGCTTGGTCATCCATACATCTCCGTTCCGGTTGCCTTGGTCACCACGATTTTGCTTGGTGTCGTTGGCTTGATCGCTGGCTATTACCCTGCCCGTCGTGCCTCTCAACTTGACCCGGTAGACGCGTTGAAAGACTGATGCACACTTACCAGGAGGCATGCAACTGATGGAACTTTGGGCAGAACGCAAACGCATCACCCTTGTGGCTTTGGGCGTGGCCTGGGGCACTTTGGCTCTAACCATGTTGCTTGCCTTTGGCCAAAGTTTTGTGATTGCGACCAATCAGACCATCCACAACTTTGGCGAAAACCTCATTCGAGTGGCGGGCAGTTCGTCCACCATGCCCTACCAAGGGCTTGCTGCCGGTCGGCCCGTGCTCTTACACGTCGAAGATGAAGAACTGTTGCGTCGAGCCCTGCCGCAAGCGCATACCGTAGCTTTGGAATATTCCCGCGGCGGCAACAATCCGATGCGCTACGCCGACGTCACCATTTCTGCACCGCTGGGCGGATCTGGAGCTTCCTTCCGCCAGTTGCGAGGGATGGCGGCGCAAAGCGGCGGCCGCTATTTGAATGAATTAGACATTCAAAATCATCGGCGCGTCTGCTTTCTTGGTCACCGGACCAAGCAACGGCTGTTCGGCTCCGCGCAAGCCGTCGGCAAGTCGATTGAAATTCAGGGTGCACCCTTTACCGTGGTTGGGGTGCGCCAAGAGCGAGTTTCGATTTCGGGTTACAACGGCGACGACCGTGACAAGGTCATGATCCCACACACCACCTTCCGCGATTTATTCGGTTGGACCTCTGTCTCGCATTTCATGATCGGCTTGCGCGACCCCGCTCAAAAGGCCGACTTGCTCGATGATTTGTATCGCACCTTGGGTGCCCGCAAGGGCTTTGATCCAAGCGATCGCGACGCCTTGGCGATCATGGATTACATGGCGTTAAGCGACATGATCAATGGCATGCTTGATGGCAATCGCTATTTCAATGCTATCGTTGGTATTTTTGGGCTGCTGGTCGCCATGCTCGGAGTGATGAACGTGATGTACGTCATGGTCGAAGAGCGGTGTCGTGAAATTGGTATCCGCATGGCATTGGGGGCCAAGCGGAGTCAGATTTTGTTTGAGCAACTTCAGGAAGGCATCGTCGTCACGCTCATCGGCGGCTCAGTCGGCATGGCTTTATGCGCCGCGTTGTTTGCTGTGCTCAATCAAATGCAACTTGGTCCCGAGGTGCGGGCTTACCTGGGGCAGCCAGTGCTCTCCACAGGGATCAGCCTGACGGTGATTTTGATGCTCGGCATTTCGGGTTGCGTGGCCGGATGGTTCCCAGCACGACGCGCCGCCACTCTCGATCCCATTCAAACTTTGCGTGAAGAATGATCAAACTCGAACAAGCCAGTCGGATTTACTCCAGCGGTCGTGCTGAAGTCCGCGCCTTGGACAACGTCGATTTGCAAATCCAGGCTGGGGAGTATCTCTCGATCCTCGGCCCCTCCGGATCCGGCAAATCCACATTGATGCACATCCTTGGTTGCTTGGACAGCCTGAGCCAGGGCCGTTTCCTCCTCGATGGTGTCGATGTCTCTCAACTCGATGCCAACCAAATGGCGGCCGTCCGCAATCGCGCCATCGGTTTTGTTTTTCAGCGCTTTCATTTACTTCCGCGCTCGACCGCGCTGCAAAACGTCGAAATGCCACTGCGCCTTGCCGGGGTGGGCAAGGACGAACGACGGCAACGGGCCGAGGCTTTGCTCATGCGGGTGGGGCTGGCCGATCGGCTGGATCACAAGCCTTCCCAGCTATCTGGGGGCCAACAGCAACGCGTCGCCATTGCGCGGGCGCTAGCGAACCAACCACGGCTGGTCCTCGCCGACGAGCCCACCGGCAACCTGGACTCCCAATCTGGCACCGAGGTCATTGATCTGCTCGAGCAATTGCACCAAGAGGGCACCACCGTCGCCATCGTCACCCATGACCGCCACCTCGCCGACCGCACTCCACGCCTAATTCGCCTGCTGGACGGCAAAATCATTGGCGACGATCGCAAACAGACGACTTAAGGAAAAATCACCCTAAACCCCTGATTTTCACTTCATTTCGAGAATTCAGAAAACCGATGGTTTGCATGGGATAGATTGAAAACCCGCGGAACCATTCCCATCCCCCCTTTCTTCCAGGAGAAACACTGTGAAATCTAGGATTCTGTTGTGGCCAGCCCTCGCTCTGGCCGCAGGCATTTGTGCCCCAGCGCTCACCGCGCAGCAGGCCGACGCCGAAAATACCACCGAAGTGCGCGCCAACACCTACACGCGCAGCACTCAACACAACGCAAGTCTCGATATCGCCCAGGACGGCCGCACTTTGGTCGCATGGGCTAGCCGCCGCCAAGAAATGGGCAGCTACGGCATTTTTGCCCAGCTGTTCGACCCGCTCGGTCGCGCCATCGGCACGGAATTGCACGTCAACAATTACATGCCGGGCGGCCAGATCGAACCTTCGGTCACCTTCGCTGCCGACGGCACCGCTTGGATCGCCTGGTGCTCCTATGGTCACCAAGACGGCCAAGCCGCTGGCGTTTTCATGCGC
>CAZMDZ010000362.1:0-3908 GCA_964565175.1 uncultured Planctomycetales bacterium | reverse complement strand
CGAAGGACACCTGGGCATAAATCTACTCTTCAATCAGGCGATCGTGACGTCTTGACAAAGATAGACGTCTTGAATGGCGTTCAGTAGCTGAACACCTTCACTCATCGGCTTTTGGAAAGCTTTGCGGCCGGAGATGAGCCCCATACCGCCCGCTCTTTTGTTGACCACGGCGGTCATCACCGCTTGCGCCATGTCGTTGGATCCAGAAGCGCCACCAGAGTTAATCAGGCCAGCGCGCCCCATGTAGCCACAGGCAACTTGGTAGCGGGTCATGTCGATCGGGTGATCGCTAGACAGGTGGCTGTAAACCTTGTCGTGCGTTTTGCCGAAGCCGATGGCGCTGAAGCCGTCGTGATTGTGCTCGGGCAATTTCTGCTTGACGATGTCCGCTTCGACGGTGACGCCAAGGTGGTTGGCTTGACCAGTCATGTCAGCGGCGGTGTGGTAATCGACGCCGTCCTTCTTGAAGTCGCCGTTGCGCAGGTAGCACCAAAGGATGGTAGCCATGCCCAACTCATGCGCCTGTTGGAATGCCTCGGAGATCTCCATGATCTGGCGACGCGAATCCTGGCTGCCGTAGTAGATGGTTGCGCCAACCGCCTGGGCGCCCATGTCGAAGGCCTGCTCGACGGTGGCGAACATAGTCTGATCGTAGAAGTTCGGGTACGACAGAATCTCGTTATGGTTGAGCTTGACAACAAACGGAATCTTGTGCGCGTACTGACGGGCGACGGAGCCCAGTACACCCAAGGTCGAAGCGACGGCATTGCAACCGCCTTCAATCGCCAGCTCAACAATTTTTGCCGGATCGAAGTACTTCGGATTCGGGGCGAAAGATGCGCCACCGGTATGCTCGATGCCTTGGTCGACCGGCAAAATCGAAACGTAGCCAGTTCCGCCCAAGCGACCATGCGAGAACAGCGAGTTGAGGCCACCCAGCACGCGGGTTGGCCGGTCGCTATGCATGTGCACTCGCTCGAGGAAGTCTGGGCCAGGCAGGTACAGACGGTCCTTGGTGATGGTGCTGCACGAGTGGTCCAGCAGGGATTCGGCTTGATCGCCGAGATGGTTTTGAATCGTCGAGAAGTCGCTCATCGCGGTTTGGGGGGAATTTGAAGCTCAGATCTTACCCGCGCCCGGCCTTCCAGCCCACAACTCTGCGGCCACATCTCTGAGTTTGGATTAACGGTCCGCCTGGTAAACGATCTCACCACCAAAGACAGTCGCCAACACCTGGGCTTGGCGCAGGTCTTCCATAGGATCTTGGAGCAAATCCGCGCTCAAAACGGTGAAATCGGCCCGTTTCCCCGGAGTCACCGAACCAAGCTCGTCCTCCCAGAAAGCCCCATATGCAGGCCACGAAGTCAAACTACGCAGAGCGTCCGGGCGACTCATCGCCTGCTCTGGATACCAGCCGCCCTTAGGCAAGCCGTCGGCGTCGGCACGGGTGACGGCGGCCAGAAAACTGCCGACGGAATCCAGGCGCTCGACCGGCGCGTCACTGCCATTGATGACAATGCTTCCAGATTGGATCAGAGATTGCCAAGCGTAAGCGCCTTGGATCCGCTTAGGTCCGACGCGATCTTCCGCCCACGGCATATCACTGACTTGGTGCTGCGTTTGCATCGCCGGTAATACGCCGAGTTGCTCGAAACGGGGGATGTCCTCGAGGGAAATGACTTGGGCATGCTCGATGCGGAAACGTGCTTTGGATCCAAGATTGGCCCCCAGTTCAGGGTTGTTCATCAGCTCCACCGCAGCGTGAGCTTTGAGGTAAGCGTCGAGGGTGGTGCGATTGCCGCGATCGCCGATGGCGTGAGAGCAAACTTGAAAACCGGCCATTAAGCCACGCAAAGAAAGGTCAAGCAATTGCTGCGACTCGGTGATCATCAAGCCGAAATTGCCGGGGTCGTCGCTGTATTCCTCGAGCATGGCCGCACCGCGCGAACCGAGGGCGCCGTCGGCGTAGATTTTGATCGCGCGCACCTGTACTTGATCATTCGGATCCAGTAACGGGCCGCGCTGGAACCAATGCTCCAGTTCTTTGGGGCGGTCCGCAGCGACCATGACGTGAATGCGCAGGTTCAACTCCCCCGCCGCCGCCAGCTTTTGGTACATCTTGATTTGGCGCAAGCTAGCACCGGCATCGTGGATCGACGAAATGCCCTGCTGATGCAACGCTTTTGCCGCCAAGCGCACCGACCGCTCCAGCTCCGCCTCGGTCATTTGCGGAGCGTGAGTCGTCAGTAGATCAATCGCCGTATCGATGAAAACACCGGTTGGGTTGCCTTCTGCATCACGCACAATGCGACCACCGGCTGGCTCGGCGGTTTGTGCAGTGATTCCGGCTTCTTTCATCGCCGCTTCGTTGGCAAGCGCGGCGTGGCCGTCGACTCGAGTCAGCATCACCGGCGTTTCGGGGAAGGCGCCACTGAGCAAATCGTGAGTCGGGAACTCCTTCACCCGCCAGTCATTTTGATCCCATCCCCGCCCGCGGATCCAGCGGTGAGATCGACCGGCGCTATCGGCGGGTGATTCAGCAATCGTTTCGTCGGCAAACTCGCGCACCCGGTCGAGTACCTCTCGGAAACTACCCGTGCCGACGAGATCGGCTCGATTCATGGCGGCACCGATGCCCACCAAGTGTGCATGACCATCGGCAAAGCCTGGGTAGAGATAGCCGCCATTCAAATCCCAATGGCGGACTTTGGCATCGGGCAATTGCTTGCTCACCTGGTCCACGGTGCCCACGGCTGCGATGCGACCATCGATGACCAGGAGGGCTTCGGCCCTGGGGTTTTGGTCATCGTTGGTGACGATGGTTCCACCGGAAATCAGCAGCGGCTGTGCTGCCGACTGGGGCTGTGACGCGGGTTCGGTCGGGGTGGGATTGTGCACAGCAAGTTGGACGACGAGGGCGCAAAGCACGGAAACGAGCATGGCTCAAGACTAGCGACGCGCCAACCCGCCTCGAAGCTGGCAGCCTCAAGAATTGACGATCCGCTCCATATTGGCATCGACATTGCCGAAGAGATGTGGGTATTCTTCGACTAGCACCGCCGCCGAATGACCTACCCCATGTTGCGTCTCTCTGTCCTCCCTCTATACCTCGGCCTGCTTCTTGCGCTGCCGCTGGTTTCTTGTGCCATGAACACGACTTCGGTTGGGGTGGAATTCCCCAATGGCGGCGCGCCCATGAACAAGCACTTTAGTTTTGTTGCCGATGTTGGCAACGGTGAGCTGCTGTACGCCACCGCCGACATGCCCTCTCACGGCCATGGCATCAATACGCAGCCGGAATGGCGTCAGCTCGACGACGGTCGCTGGCAAATCGACGGCATGCTCTTGCACATGCCAGGCTACTGGGAGTTGATGTTCGACGTTCGTCGGCCAGATGGCAGCACCGTGCAACTCATTTATCCGCTGACGCTGGAGCACTAATCATGAATCGCTTCCTCGTCGCTTCGGCATTGCTTGCTGCTCTAACCGCGGCAACTTCCAATCCCGCAGCCGGGCAAAACTTGTCCGATAAAGAAAAGCGTTTGGCAATGACCATGTCGCCGTTGCCAAAAATGCCGGCGTCACCAACCAATCGGTTTGCCGACGACCCCAACGCCGCATTATTCGGGCAACGTTTGTTCTTCGATCCACGCCTGTCGCGCGACGGCTCGATCTCTTGCTCCACTTGCCACCAACCCGAATTGGGTTGGGGCGACGGCAAGCCCTTGGCGGAAGGCTTTGAATCCTTAAACAAGCATTCGCCCTCTATTTTCCATAGCGGCTACCAACGCTGGTTCTTCTGGAATGGCCGCGCCGACTCCTTGTGGGCACAAGTCCAATACCCGCTGGAGCATCCAGGGGAAATGGATTACACGCGCAGCAGTCTGGTCAGACTCTTGGTCAACGAC
>CAZMDZ010000361.1:0-3912 GCA_964565175.1 uncultured Planctomycetales bacterium | reverse complement strand
AATTTTGGTTGAGCCTGTCGAGTGGGCCTGGCCACTTCCAACCCTCCATGTTTGAAGGCCGTTGGGAAGGTCACAACTACCACTACGCTCCGCGCTACCTGAACTGCATCTTCGAAATCGATGAATTCGGCAACTTGACCGACGGCGCGATGATGGACGAGCACGGTTTCATGGAGCGCCGCTTCGCCCGCGACGGCAGCAACGACAGCTTGTTCACCAGCTTCAGTGATTCGTCAGTCGGTCTGTATTCCGGCGCGACCATCAAGTACCAAGGTGGCCGTGAACTCGAGATCTTGTTCCTGTTGATGGATGAAGAGGGCAACTGGTTGACGGGGCCTGCAATTGACCTCAATGGTCACATTAGCTACCTTCGACTTAAGCGCGTCAGTTAATAAGGATTGACCGCTCAGCGTCCGAGGGGGAGGAGTAAAATCCTCCCTCTCGTGTCGTTTCCACCGCTCCATTTCCTGTCCGACTTCGACGGCGTCTGGACTGAACCCACGCGTGAGATGCATGCTGTGCATGACACCGTGGTCGGCGAACTCGCTCGCCTGGGCAACGTCGATCGTGCGCGGATGGAGGAACTTTATGCCGGATTCGCGCAGGAGGTGCTGCGCCATCCGCATTGCCATGGCTGGAAAATTGACGGCCAGATCTCGTCCTTCGTCGATGAAGATGTCTTCGCCATGCCCACCGCGGTGGGGCAGCTGATCGATCAGGGGGAGTTTGAAGATACTGGTCGCTTCCGCGAGGCGGTGTTGAGGGAATGGACGCACGTCATCGATTTTTTGGACCATTGCTACCACAGCACCTGCGATCGATTTCGGGCTCTGCATAGTCATGATCTAGCACCGGGAGCTCCGCGAGTTCTGGCTTGGTTGATGGAACGCGAGGTCAGCATTACCTTCGCCACCAATGCGCCAGCGGAAAAGGTGATTCAGTGGTTTGACCATCAGGGGTACAGCGTCGCGGATGCTCGCACCATGAGTCGCGAGCAGGCTCAGTTACGGGTTTATGGCCGCGCCGGTAAGCAGTGGCTGGGGCCGAGCATGCAGACCATGGATTACAACGGACGCCAGGTCGCAGTCGATCGGCCGCAATACCGTCAAATCCTCGAAGACGAAAACCCCGACCTCATCGTGGGCGATGTCCTGTCGCTCGATCTCTCCCTGCCCTTGGCGATGCGCGCAGCTCAAGAGCCAGCAGCGCCGCAAGCGATTGGCTTGATGCACATGCCGCATACGCCGCCCTGGGCGAAGACTGGACTGGGCGCGGGGCCAAGCAACGTGGACTGGTTGGTTCCCCATGTAACGTCCTTGCCGCGTCTCATCAGCCGCCATTTCAGCTCCCTTGCAGTGAGCTGAGCTCGAACGAAGCCTGGCGCTGCGACGTCTTCCGATCCTTGCCTACCACCTCAAGCGCGCCGCTATCATCGTGACGCCATGGAACTGGATTTCGAGCGGGTTTGGCTTCCTTACATCTACCTCTACGGAGGCGGTGGATTGGTATTCTTCATCGGCTTGTTGATGGTGTTAAAGAGTCCATCCTTCGATAAGAAACGGGCCAAAGACCGCAAATGGCTGGCAATTTTGTTGTTCGGTTACTTCTGGTACGCTGGTATGCATGGCGTCGGAATTTTGGCCGCTGTCAACTCCTGATCCCCGCAGCAGTAGGCATCCATGATCCCCCTCTTGGCATCTCTTTTCGCCACCCCGATGACCTGGCTGAGCACGCTCGCCCATTCCATTCCCCAAGAAGGTGGTGCAGACCCAGCCTCTGCCGCCGCCATGCAAGCCGCTGCTGCAGCTGGTGGCTCGCCGGTGTTCTGGACCATCGTCATCGGCTACTTCATCGCCGTGCTCGGTTTCGGCGGCTACTTCGCGCGCTTTAATCGCTCCACCAACGACTTCTTCTTCGGCGGCCGACGTTTTTCCTGGTGGTTGATCACTATGTCGATCGTGGCAACCGGGGTAGGTAGTCACAGCTTCCTCAAGTACAGCGCCAAGGCTTACGAGCATGGTTTCTCCGCAACCATGTCGTATATGAACGACTGGTTTTTCATGCCGTTGTTCATGTTCGGTTGGCTGCCGATTATTTATTACATGCGGGTGCGCTCGATCCCGGAATATTTCGAGCGTCGATTTAATCCTGGAGTGCGCATCCTGGCAACGGTTTCGTTGCTGGTTTTCATGCTTGGCTACATCGGTATGGGCTTCGTCACCATGGCGAAGACTCTGTATCCGATCATTGAGCCACACATGGGGTTGAGTTTGCTCCAAATCATCTGGATCGTTGCTGTGGTTGCGGGTGTTTACATCACCTTCGGTGGTCAAACGGCGGTGATCTTCACCGATTTGCTGCAAGGCTTTATTCTGCTTTTCGCAGGGGTCGTCCTGTTCCTTCTCGGCCTAGATTTCCTCGGCGGTTTCGACGCCTTCTGGGCCGCCCTGCCAGCGGACTTCAAGTTACCGCTCGCCAACTTCAACGACGATCCCGGGTTTAATTTCGTCGGCATCTTCTGGCAAGATGCAATCGCTGGTTCAGTGGGCTTCTTGTTCATGAACCAGGGCTTGATCATGCGTTTCCTGGCTTGCCGTTCGGTCAGTCACGGGCGCAAAGCTGCGGCGTTCAACGTCTTGTTCGCATTGCCAATCTCGGCGATTGCGGTGGCCAACGCCGGATGGGTGGGCAAGGCAATTTCTTCAACCCAGCCCGAATTGATCGCGCCGACGACCGCCCCTGATTCAGTCTTCGTCGCCGTCACCGCCCTGCTCACAACTCCCGCTGGTTTTGGCTTCTTTGTTGCTGCTGTAACCGCCGCGCTGATGAGCACGGTCGATACTTTGATCAACGCCGTTGCCGCGGTCACCGTTAACGACATTTATCGCCCTTATGTGCGGATGAGAAACAAGCGGGCGGGGAAAGAAGATCAACCTGAGAACGAGAAACACTTCTTGCGGGTGGCGATGATCGTTTCGGCGATCGCAACCGTGATCGGTGTGGTCGCGGCTTATCTGTTCTCGTTGTTCGATGAACTTTACGAAGCTCACGGCTTCTTCCAATCAACGCTCACACCGCCTCTGGTTTCGGCCATCTTCCTGGCGATTTTCTGGCGCCGTTACAACACCGTCGGCGCGGTCGCTACTTTGCTGGGCGGGTCGATGATGATTTTCCTCGGCGTGCAGTTCCCGGATCAATTGGTCGGCCCGTTTGACCATGGCATCCCGCATGAACCTGGCAAGGCTTACACCTACATCGGTGCTTTCTATAACCTGGTTGCTTGCTTCGGCATTGGCATCCTTGCAACTCTGCTAAGCGGGCGCGGTTCAACCAAGAACCTCGAAGGCTTGACTATGTGGACGGTCGACAAGGCGCGGGCCGCGTTCAAAGGCGGCACTCCCAATGATCGCCAAGGTTTCAAGCTGCCGGTGCGTTGGGAGGTTCACGAAGACCTGCCTGCCGGGACGGTGGTGGTGGATAGCGAAACCTTAAGCGGTCTTGCCGCCGACGAAGGCGACATGGTTTACGTCTGCGATAAGCGCTGGTGGTTGGGCGGACTGCGGTCCACCCACGGCACCTTGCAAGGTATCCACGATCAAGGCGAAGTCATCTACTTGGCGAAGGATGTCGCCGACAATGGCCACTTCTTAGCCGGCAAAATGATTGTGATCGAGAAGGAGTTGTAGGAAGGCGAACCCGACCTACAACTCTCCGAGTAAAGGGGGCAATGCTTCCTTAAAAGGACTCGGGGCGTTCGGGATCTAAGCTGTCGCGCCAGTTCAGCACTTCTTCCGCCCATTTCGGGGGAAGCTCGTGCTTGAGGTCGTAGCACTCCTCGGCGCTTGGAAAGCTGCCATTGCGGATGTCGTCGCGCAGTTGGCCGAGTGCATCGCGGATGACGTCGGCAACTTG
>CAZMDZ010000360.1:2241-3923 GCA_964565175.1 uncultured Planctomycetales bacterium | reverse complement strand
GTGCTACTACTGGAAACACATCACAAGTTGAGTCGGATTCTGAAACCGAAGAAGATGAGGATTACTTGGCACACTTGAAAAGTATTAAGGTAGACTAATGCCTTTGGACCTAGAGAATAAATTATTATTTATTCATATTCCAAAGACAGGAGGCTCCTCTATAGAGCAAGCATTGGGAATGGCTAAGTTTGAGGGTCCCGATGACCAATTAACTGCCGTTAAGAAAGGGTCTTTGATTATGACTAAATCAAAGACCCTTTCACTTGTTACTAAGAATACGCAACACTTTACCTATAGAGAATTATGCCTTGAGACAGGGCACGATTATAAAGACTTTAGAATTTTTACAGTAGTAAGAAATCCTTTAGATAGAATAGTATCAGAGTTTAAGTATTTAAAGAAAATACATGGAGTGAGAGCACCTCAAGATTTTTCTTCATTTTTATCCTACGTCAAAGATAACATTTCAAATGTTAATAGTTTGGACGGGCATCTTACACCTATGGTCGAGTATATTAAAGGGTGTGAGGACCGGGTGAAAATTTTAAGGCTAGAAAATATCGACGAGGATTGGAAGAGTATTTCAGACGTGTTGTTGCCAAAGGTTAACGTGTCTGAAAAACAGAAAGTTGCCCTATCAAAGGAAGATGAAGTTTTGGTTAGGGATTTATATAAAGAAGATTATAGTAAGTTTAATTATGAGTAAAAAATTAAAAGTTTTAGCATGCCCTGCCAATGAGGGTGGATGTGCATACTACCGAGTAATACTACCTATGCAGAAACTCGCGGAAGCTTGTGGAGATGATGTAGAGATTAGAATGAACCTTAACCCTTTAGGGTATAGCAAAGAAACGCGTACACAATCCCCTGACTGGACACCTGACGATTTTAAATGGGCGGACGTAGTGTTCTTCCACAATATTCACAATTTCGGAGCGGGTTACACTGTGGATATCCTTAAGGAGGCTCAAAAGCACGGGTGTCTGACGCATTACGATAACGATGATTTGCTTACAGACCTTTACAAGGGACATCGATTATACGCACTGTACGAGGAGAACAAACTAGATGAACTAACAAAGGCTATTTATAACAATGTTGACCTTGTGACGGTCACCCAGAAAAAGTTTGCAGAGAGAGTGGCTCCTTACGTGCAACACGCATTGGTTATTATAAAAAATGCTATAGACTATAACCTTCCTGCTTGGAATAAGCCGAGGTTAAAAGCTCCTAAGAAGATATGCAGGATGGGTTGGGTTGGGGGCATTCACCACGAGGAGGATGTTAAAGAGTTTCCAAATATCTGCATGGGCACAAATGCAAAAGTTGGACCCGAAAGAGTTCATTGGGGGTTTTATGGAAGACCTCCTGTACCTATGGAAGATGGTAAGCCTAATCCTGATTGGCAGCAAGATGTGTGGGACAATTATGAAAAAATTCTCACAAGAGGTATGCGCCATAAAAATTGGAGGACTTATCAAGCGATGCCCTCCCATGCGTACGGAGAGATGTACACTAACATAGACGTAGCAATCGCGCCTTTGCAGTTTAATGAGTTTAATGACTCCAAATCAGAGATTAAATTAATGGAGTGTGGTAGGTACGGGGTTCCTTTAGTAGCTACAGACTGTGGGTGTTACGACGAAGTTATAGAAAACGGAGAGACTGGGTTTTTAATTTCT
>CAZMDZ010000360.1:865-2231 GCA_964565175.1 uncultured Planctomycetales bacterium | reverse complement strand
AAAAGTGAGTGGGTTAAAAGACTGTCTTTTTTAATTAAGAATAAAAAAGAGCGAGAGCGTATGGGTAAAAATCTTCAGTCTATCGTAAATGAAAGATATGATATAAATAAAACAATTTCCCAACGTTTTGACCTTTACCGTACTATTATAAAATCAAAAGAGGAATATTTTAAAAATGTCCCAGAAAGTAAAGATTCTTAGTGGGTGGTCACACCAGGGCGGCTCCACGGTTGCATTTATCAGGCTCTGCAATGCTCTTAATAAAGCTGGGTATGATTGTACTTTTTACGGTCCCCACAAATGGCACGTGTCGAAGTGTAAGGGTGCCTTAATAGAAAGATTTGCCCCCGAAAAGGACGATATTATTCTGTATCATTTTCTGCCCGCACCGAAAGAAAGAGGAGGGGTTAAAAAACTCTATCTTGTAACCCACGAAAAGAGTGGTTATAATGTTCAGGCCAACCAAGAGGTTTTCGACAAAGTAATCTTTTTGCATGAGGAACATCGCGAGTGGCATAAGGTAAGCAAAGAGCGCTCTATTATAATTCCAAATTTCTTTGAGGATTTTAACAGGGCAGAACCTCCCAAAGGAAGAAACGTCGCGGGGGTTATAGGAAGTATAGAACCCAGGAAGAACACTGTGGTGTCTATCAAGAGGGCTTTAGAAGCTAATCACGACGAAGTTTATCTGTATGGAGGAGTACTAAGTGAGAATTATTTTAATCAAGAAGTAAAGCCTCTGTTGGATAAGCATAAAAATGTTATACACAAAGGATATGCGGATAGTAAGCAATTAATGTATGACTCTATTGACCATGTGTATCATTTTGCTAAAGAAGAGATTGCGTGTTTCGTGTTAGGCGAGTGCAAATTACAAAATATTCCCTGTACTTATGGGGAAGGTACATATGATTATGAAATGTTTTCGAATGAAGAAGTTCTTGCTAAATGGAAAGAGGTCTTAAAATGAAAAAGAAGAAGTTAGCAGTATTCACCCATGTTAGAGACGAGAGGGGTATGCTTCCTCTATGGATAAAGCATTACGCCAAGCACGTACCGAAAGAAGATATTTATATTATTGACCATGATACCGTGGACGGCAGCACCTCTAAACTAGACGTTGAAGTTATCAAAGTGTTCAACGGAGCCCAGGCAGATGAGGTGTTCAAGACCCAGAATGTCATGGCAATGCAGAGAACCCTATTTTCCAAGTATGAATATGTTTTATACGTAGATGCCGATGAGATTGTATTTCCTGGGAAAGGCACTCTTCCTGAGTTTTTAAAAGATTCGGAAAAAGATGTGTTTGTATATAAGGCATGGGAACCTATTGCACAGAAGATGTACCAGGCTTCCCAGCAGAATG
>CAZMDZ010000360.1:0-855 GCA_964565175.1 uncultured Planctomycetales bacterium | reverse complement strand
GGAGTAAGCCTTTATTACAACAAAGACCTAATGGGGTGTGGCATGATATAGTTTCTAAGCCCGTACTAGCTAAAGTCCCATTACGTTGGTGTTGGGGGCAACATCATTCCGATAAGCAGCAAGGGGGTATTAAAAACGCAACTGAGGGTTTATACGGTATTCATTTACATAGAATAGATAAAGAGTTAAGTAGACAAAGACATATTATGAGAAGTTCAAGTAAGATTTCTGAAAACAACATAAGGGGTGAGCTAAGTACTCATTGGAATAAGACCGAGGGCTCGGAATTTGAGGAGTGGTACTATGATTTTAAAGGGCTCCCCCTAGAGACCGCGCCTGATTTTTTTAAGGAGGTCTTATAGTGAGGGGTCCTCATAAAACCAGCGGGGCAAGCGACAACGAGAATAATTTTGAAAACCACAAGAACGAAAGTCAAGACTTTGGAAACGAGCCTTTAAAAGCTGCTCCGTTTTCCATTATGGAAAAGTTTTTTAAGGCTATCTTAGATGTTTGGAGCAATCAACATGACCGTGAGATGGGCGGGCATAGCGCCTCCTCTCATCAGGTGAGCGAGCTTTTAAATGCAATCCACCAAACTTACTACAGGCTAATGTTGCCTGTCCCCGAGGACTTACTAGAGTGTACACTTCCCGACGTTCCCGACGTTCCATCCGTATACGACCACCCAGAAGGATACATTCCTTCGCACGGCACCTGTGAGCAGTTTGTTTGGCAGCATTGTGGGCAGCGGCGTAACGGATTTTTTGTAGAGTTCGGGGCTGTAGACGGGTTGGTTCAGTCAAATAGTTACCGCCTTCAGCACGATTCAGATTGGAGTGGTATTTTGATTGAAGG
>CAZMDZ010000359.1:0-3942 GCA_964565175.1 uncultured Planctomycetales bacterium | reverse complement strand
GGCGTCCTTGGGTGGTGCTGGTGGAGCCGCAAAATCCGGCCAACATTGGGTTTGTGGCGCGGGCGGTGGCGAATTTTGGTGCGGCTGGGTGGCGGCAGATTGGTGGGCCGGATTGGCGTGGGACGGAGGCGGAGCGCACCGGAGCTCCGGCGAAGGGGCGGTTGGATGAACTTCTCCAAGCATCGACTTGGGACGACGGCACCGCGGGGCTGACTCACCTCATCGCATTTACTGCGCGCTCTGGCAAGCATCGGGAGGTCCAGCCACTCCAGGATCTAGCCACCATTCGCGATCCATGGGGTCCAGATGCACGCGTTGGGCTGGTTTTTGGACGCGAGGATCGCGGCTTGGAAGCGGATGAGATCGACCGTTGCAACGCTTGCGTCACCATTCCGACATTCACCGGCGACTTGGCGTCGCTCAACCTTTCGCACGCAGTTGCCATCGGGCTGTATGAATGGAATCGCGGCTTGGAGCTTGCGGCTCCCCCACAATCTCCGGCTTGGGCGTCGGCCGAAGCGCGTCGGCGGGTGCTGGGGAAGTTGGCGGAGGAGTTGGCGCGGGTGGAGTTTCCGTCGGCGAATACGGAACTCGAAGATTTGTTGCGCCGGTTGGAAGCGGTGCCGGTGGAGACGCGGGATCTGCGGGTGTTGGAGCGCATGATCCGTCACATTCGGCATCGACGCGACGACGGATAAACGCCACGGCGCCTGCCAGAGTTGCCTACGCGCGGCTAGTACTTAAGGTAGTCCCAGCCGAACACCATGTAGCCGCCCATGAAACCGGTGGCGCTGATTAAAACCGCGGCGGCTCCCAGCCACAGGCGGAAACGGTTTCGGCGGGAGTCGGCGAGCGGCGGCACGGCGCGGGCGGCGTTGAGGGAACACAGCAGCGCGGCTCCAGCTAGAGATCCATGCAACCAGAGTTCGTCGGAGGTCATGGTGAATTCGGTCAACATGAAACCTAATCCGGCGGAAATCGCGGCCATCAGCGCGCCGAAGCGCAGGCAAAAGCGCTGGGCATGCAGCCATTTTTCGCGGCGGCGGAACATGATCAGCAGCTCCAGAAACGCGGCGCTCAGGATCAGAGCGATCGGAAAGTGCACCACCGCTGGATGCTGACGGCCGGCGAAACGGCGCATGCGTTCGGGTTCGGTTGGGCCGGGCGGCGGAAGTTGCTCGGGGTTGACGATTTCAGCCTCCTGCACCGATTCGGGGTCACCCACGGTGCCGACGTCGCCAACTTGCTCCTCGACCACCGGCAATGCCGTCGACGCCCCCGCCGCAATCCAATCTCGATAAACCTGCAGTTCTTCCACGGTCAACGGCGGCACATCCGAATCTTCCGGCGGCATTTCTCCGTCTTCGAGCATCAGGTACAGATCCGAATCCAGTGGATCGCCGGGCACCACCCACTCTTCGACGGTGGCAGTTAGATCCAGCGCATCGGGGTATTTGCGCTTGGCTTTTCGTTGCTCGCTATCTGGATTGTGACAGTCCAGACATAGCTTGCCCTGGATCGCCACAACCCTCTGGACTAGATTCCCCTCCATTTGAACAACAGGCGCCGACGGATCCGTCGACGGCAAAGTTTGCACCTGCGGCTCGGCGAGCAACCCACACACCAACATCACCAGCGCACTATTCATCGGCCATCTCCATCACACCGAATTTGCTGTGGCCCTGCTCACGGTATGCGTCGAGCAATGCCTGCAACTCCACAACCTTATCCGGTCGCTCGGCGTACAAATTGCTCCGCTCCATCGGGTCCTCCACCAGGTTGTACAGCTGGCCAGTCGGCTCGCCGTCGGCGGCTTCGATGGTCTTTGGCTGACTAAAACCACCCGACCCCAACTTCTCGATCAGCTTCCAATCGCCCTCGCGGATTGCAAAGTGACCAGCCAGCGAATGGTGGATCAAATCACGCCGTCCATCCCCCACGCCAGCAAGCTGCGGAATGACCACACTATCTTCTGCCGCATCGGCCGGCAGCCCGCGCCCGACCACGCTCGCCATCGTCGTCATCAAATCGGTCAAGCAAATCAACTGATCGCTTTCACTATTCGGTGCCAGTCGCCCCGGCCAACGCACCACAAACGGCACGCGATGTCCACCCTCCCACACATCCGCCTTTTGCCCGCGCCGCTCGGCATTGGCGCGGTGACCAAACTTGGCGATGTCTTCCGGCGTCCAATGCGCGCCGTTATCCGAAGTGAAAATCACAATCGTATTTTCAGCCAAACCCTCGTTCTCTAACACCGTCAGCAACTGCCCGACCGAATCGTCGACCATCGCCGCGAAGTCGCCGTAGATCCCCGCCCCACTTTTGCCTTGGAACTCTGTCGACGGCATCCACGGCGTATGCGGCGCTGCCAACGCCCAGTAAAGGAAAAACGGTTTGGGCTTTGCGGTGGTGTGGTCTCCGGCGTCGGCCAACTCCCGCTCAAACTCGCCCCGCCGCTGCAAAAACATCAGCGCTTCATCGGTCACCCGCGGCAGCACTCCTTCATGAGTAAAGCCCGGCGCAATCGCACCTTTACGCCAAAATCCACCGCCGCCATTGCGCGCCTGACGACTCCCCAATACCTCCTCGGTGGCCGCCGCTTCCAACCCGCGATCCTTAATCCAAACATAAGGCGCCATGTCCAACGACGCCGGAATGCCAAAGTAAGAATCGAACCCATGCTCCAGCGGCCCCGGCACCAACGGCTTGCTCCAATCGGTCTTCTCTCCACTGCCCAAACCCAAGTGCCACTTGCCAATGCCATGAGTTTCATAGCCAGCCTCGCGCAGCATGTCCGGCAAGGTCAGCCGCGCTTCCTCAATCAGATTGGTATCCTCGCCAAACAACACGCCCGACTTGATGCGAGTGCGCCAGCAGTAACGCCCGGTCAGCAATCCATAACGCGTCGGCGTGCAAACGGACGACGGCGAGTGGGCGTCGGTAAATCGCATGCCTGCGGAGGCAAGCGAATCCAAATGCGGCGTCGGAACTTTTGACTCGGGGTTGTAGCAACCGAGGTCGCCAAGCCCCATATCATCCGCCAGGATGACGATGATGTTCGGCTGCTCGTGCTCCCCATCCGCTGAAGTGGAGCACGACGGCAAAGCCATCAAGCTCAAGCCGATCGCAAGTTGCCACGTACCCTGAAAACATCCGCTACGCATGGCAGGCATGATACTGATCCCGCGCATCTCCACGGAATTGCCTTGAATTGCAACCGCCATTTGTTTTCACTGATGAAACCCATGTTCGCCCGCCCCCGCGCCATTCTGTCCTCCAGGCTACTCGCCGGGCTAGCCGTAGCTGTAATTGGCGGGCTGCCCATCCTTGGTTGCGCCAAGGCGCCTGAGATCGTCGACGAGATCGTTCCAGACATTCCGCTGCCCGGTTTGGGCAGCGATAAGCCAGCCGAATTTGCCTATGACTGGGATTTCCACCCCGACCGGACCTGGATTGGGCCGGAGTTTTGGGCCAATCGACTGCAGGACTGGCGGCTGAACGGCGACCGAATTGAGTGCGTGAGCGGTCGACTGCCGTATCGCACCCTGCACCTGCTCAGTCACCAAATCACGGATGGCGACGACGACTTGCGCGCCGCGGTGAAGCTGGGTCGAACGGGAACTGCGGGTGACAAGCCGGTGGAAGCGGGTTTTTTGATTGGCGCGGGTGCCGCAGATTTGGACTACCGGGCGGCGTCGTTAGTGCAATCGGCGCCGGGTAAAGATGGCGGCTTGTTGGCCGGAGTCGACGCCGAGGGTCGCTTGTTTTTGCGCAGCTTTGAAGTGCAGCAAGCGGTTAAGGAAGTGAGCGCAACGGCGCTCGAAGATTGGAGTGCGGTGCAGTTGCTGCTGACGGTGGAACCGATGCCGGAGCCCGAGGTGGAAGCCGAAGTCGGGGAAAATGCGCCGCCGAACGAAGGCCGCAAAGACGACAGCGCCG
>CAZMDZ010000358.1:0-3945 GCA_964565175.1 uncultured Planctomycetales bacterium | reverse complement strand
GGAACGGGTCGGCAACTCGCCCGCAATTTGGACCAGCTCGGCAAGCGACCCAGCGCAATTTTAGAACTCCATCCCGGTCGCATTGGTCAGCGCATTTTGGGCGTGCTCGTGTCTACGCCTGCCGACTTTTTTGCCCGCGCCGAAGCCCAACTAAAAAAGCAAGATCTCGACTCCACCGAAGCCCAACCAAAAAAGCAAGATCTCGACTCCACTGAATTCCAGTCAGCAAAGCAGCATCTCGGCCACCCTCAACGGTCGTTGCTAGCCCCCGACCCAATCCTCGCCTCCGTTTCCGGCGAAACTGCTCGCGGACTCATCCGCAGTTTCTTCCAAGATCGATCCACCGCCCACGGCCGCAACTACCAAGAGGGCGACGACTTTATTTTTACTGCGTGAGTTCTGTTTGCAGCGCTTGCAGCAGCTCCAGTTCAGCCTGCTTGGGCTGCAGCATTAAGCCAGCTTCCACTCTCGCAATCGCCAATTTCGGGTAGCCCATTTCTGCCAGAGTCACAGCTAGCCAATAGTGTGCCTCCGCCGATTTTGGTCGCACTCCAACGGCGCGTATGGCAAGGTCGTGTGCCTGCGCGAGGTCGCCTTCCCCTTTGCGTTGCAGCCGGAGCTGAGTGGAATACATCAAGGCTTGATACTGCTGGGGATTGCTTTCAAGAATGATGTCGAGCGGCGATTGCAAGACGTCGTACTTGCCAGCTTTCAGCGCCGTTCGTGCCGACATCCAGGTGTAGGAATCCATGTCTGGCCGCAGTTGCGTGCACATGAGAAAAGACTCGATGCATTCGTCGTAACGGCCTAGCGCAAACAAAGCCTTTCCTCGAAGGGAATAACCCCGTGAGCGCCATCCTGGAAATGGCTGCTGAATCAACTCATCGCCGATTTCGAGTGCTTCTTGCCAACGATTCAACTTGCTCTGCACCAAACCCAGCCGGGTTTTGATATGTAAAGCACCGGGTCGCACCTTAAGACCTCGGAGTAGCAATTCCTCTGCTTCATCAAACTCCTTCTTTCTGATATGCCCTAGGCCACGCACGCTGGTTACCCAGGGATGCAAGAGGTCTGGATCAAGTTCCGCCGCCCTGGTCAAAGCAGGATTGTAATCTACATTTCGACCCTTTTGAGTGATATAGAGATTGGCCAAATCCGCCCAAATGATGGCATTATTGGGCTCGAGATCCCTGGCGTTTAGCAAGAATGATTCACACTCCTCAAAGCGGTTCACGCTTTTTAGGACGCGACCAATTTGACGCATGCTCTGCACGCTATCCGGGTAAATGGTTAATGCACCTTCCAGCGAGTTGATCGCTTTATTGGGCAAACCTTGACCGCGAAAAGCGAAGCCCTCTAAGTAAAGTAGTGGATAGCTGACTGGGTAAAAGTCATTTGCCTTATGAATGGCGGTGATTGTTTTTCCATACTCGCCGCGTTGGTTGTGGAAAAAGCAAAGGAATAACCAGTCGCGAGGCGTTTTGGCTTCCACGCCGGGGGGGAGTTCGGGCAGCCGATTGATGTCAATCGGATGGCTTGCCAGAATGATGGAAAGTTGGTCCGCAAGGGAATTTGGAACCAACTCGATCGACTGGTAAAGCTTAAGCGCTTCATCGTGCTTGGCTTCCAATAACAATGCATCGCCTTGCAAGCGCAAGCGGTCAGGGCGTGGCAATTCTTTCAGTCGACTTTGAAAACTTTCCAAGCCACGATGCCAAGAAGCTTCCGCCTCTTGGTATTGAGCCTGGTAGCGAAACTCTTCCAGTTGGCTGCCTTGGATTTGCACCACCAAGCTGGAAACCATCGCCGCCACCGTCAACACCGCCAGCGAAGCCGAAATTGCAGCGCGTCCAGGTTTGCGCAGCGTGCGTTGCCACCACTTCGACAAAGTCCCCCGTGGAACTGCATGAACCGGCTCAAAGCGCAGGAAGCGACCAAACTCTTCAGCAACGTCAGAGGCGTCGGAATAACCATCCGGGATGCGTTTTTCCAAACACTTTTCAATCACTGCGCGCACGTCGAGTGGCACAGCGCGCGGATTGGTCCAAACTGGATCCGCGAATTGAACGTTGCGCAACAGCTCGCGAGTATTGGAACCTTTGAACGGAACTCCGCCGTTTAGCGATTCAAAGGCGACGGCGCCAAACGAGAAGACATCCGATGCGGCAGTGAGCGGTTCGCCGCGTGCTTGTTCCGGCGAAGCATAAAGCGGAGTGCCGATGAACCCAGTCGTCCCAGCTTCGCGAATGTGGGCGTCGCTATCGGCCAAGCCGAAGTCGACCAAGTGAGGCACACCGTTTTCATCAAGCAAGATGTTGTTCGGCTTGATGTCGCGGTGAACGATGCCGCGTTCATGGGCAGAGGCGAGCGCGGAACTGATTTGTTGCAGGACCGGCAGGATAAAACTCAACCAATCCGGCGATTCCGGCGACGGCATTTCATCGGCGCGGCCGGCGAGGATTTGGCCGAGGTTGGGGCCGCGTACCAGCTTCATTGCCAGCCAGCGATAATCCGGTGTGAGGCCGGTGTCGAACACCTCGATGATGTTCGGATGTTGCATCGACGCCAGCATCCGGCCTTCGCGTTCCATTCGCGCTTTGCCAGCGGCGGTGCGGTCGGCAGCGGTGAGTGGAATCAACTTCAATGCCACTCGGCGATCCAAACTTTTTTGGTGAGCCTCAAAAACCACTCCGGTTGCGCCGCGTCCAAGCACGCTTAGCAAAACATATTCGCCGATGTCCGACCCAACTGCGGGCAAGCCGACGGAATCCTGCTCAAACGACAGGAACGACAGGGCATCCAAATGCTGACTATCGGATTGTGGAGGATGTTCTTCCATATGAGAAGTGGATGATCCAGTTTATCATCCCTCGCTCAGCAGCGGAGGCGTGTCGATTAGCCCTTGGTGCGCCGCGAAGCGCGGCGTTTGACGCCACTGAGCACGTCGCCCAAGTCGGCGGAAGGTTTTTTGGGCTCGTCCTTAGTCGCTTTTGCACCATCGCCGCCGCGACCACTGCCACTGCCACTGCCACCGGCATCACCACGGCCACGGCCACTGCCGCCACCATCACCACTGCCTTGGCTTCGGCGCGGATCTTGGCTGGAGTGGGATGTTTGTTCCTGATCCGCTTGCTTGCGCCGACGCTTCCGCTCTTGGAGCTTGGCGGTGAACGAAGGCAGTTGAACCGAACCTTCCAACAGTCGACGCCAGGCGATTTCACACAAGAACATCAGCAGCGCCGCCAAGCCAAACCAAGGCGCCCAAGGTTTCATCGCTTTGCCCTTGCGGTTGCCGCGGAAAAGCTCACTGGTTGGTGGATTCATTTTGCCGCCGGACAAACGCGCAATTCGGCCCAGCACAGCTTCGCCCTCATCGCGTTGCAGCCGCGGTTCGAACTCAGGCGAGTAAGGGATGGCGAGTGGATCCATGCTCAGAATTTCACCTTGATCCGTTGCTGCGGCAAAGCGGTAAACGCCTTCCAAACCGATGGGTACCCGCGCTTCAAAACGATCGGCGGACACCGGCACCAGGTCAATCTCGCGACTGCTGCCGTCGGGAGCAACCATGCGGGCGGTGAGCGCGCCAACCGGGGCATCGCCAGCTTGACGGTCGACGTCGATCGAAACCACGGCTTCGCGTCCTTCACGCTCAACGCTGGTGAAGTATTGCTGTGCCGACGACTGCGCCGAAACCCAGCGCGTCATCGTTACCAGTAAGTTGGCGATCTCGGGCCAATCCGCAGCCGAGATTTCAAACGCGCCGTTGATTTGGCCGGTGAAGACAGCGCTGCGGCCCAAACCAGCCTGCATGGTTGCCAGCACCGGCGCGCCATATTCGTCGGTGGTGCGGGCGCCTTGCGAAGCACTCGGGCGTAGATAACACAAGTTGTAACCCGGCTAATTGCGCGATGGACCAGCCGCCAGGTTGGTGTTTGCAAGCAAACC
>CAZMDZ010000357.1:0-3960 GCA_964565175.1 uncultured Planctomycetales bacterium | reverse complement strand
TGGTGCTTGCCGTTTCTGGCGAACAAAAGGTTGCCGCCGATTTAGAGCGAATGTTTCAAAGCGCACAGCTGCTCGCGGAAATGGTCGAGCAACAAGACGGCTTGGACCTCGCTATGCAGCCGCAATCCAATATCGTACTTTTTCGCCCAAATGTGCCAGATTTGGCGATTGAAGGCCTCCGGCGGCGTTTGATTGACGAAGGAAACGCTTACTTGTCTGCCGCCGATTTCAACGGCAAGCGCTGGTTGCGCGCATGCCTAATGAATCCTGCAACCGCTAGAGAGCAGTTCACTAGCCTGCTGCAAGCGGTGTTGCAGATGGCAAAAATGTGACGAAGCTTTTCCAAATAAAAGGTATGGATAGGCGTTGTCATTAAGACCGACAACAGGCCGCCTTGGCGGGTCATTCATTCGTCAATCATTTTCCTAGCCACAACCTAAATGAAGAAGAATTTCTTTTTAGCGGGGATCGTATGCGTTTTTGCAACCCTGACTTCACCACTTAACTCTCAAGAATCAAGCCTTGTGCAAGCGGCGAAAGCGCGGGTGCAAGAACTCAACGCCGACACAACCAGTCCAACCTTTGCCTTGACTTACTTATGTGACAAACGGTTGGCAGTGGTGCATCCGAAGGATCACGACTTAAGGTTGTTTGTGCCCACTCAGGGCGGTGCGGCAACCAAAACCATTCCCTTAGGGGAAGGATCGCGATTACATGCAACCCACTCAAGCGGTGGCGTCGGCTGCATCGGCTGCGGCGGGGGAGGCTGGGATTCCGGCTCAGGCGCCGGCTGAATCAGGGGATCGCGTTGTCATCGAACCGGAGCTGGTTTTGTTGATGGTGGAGCGGCTGGAGCATCGCGAGTATTTCAATATTCGTTATGCCGACGGCGTTTTGCTGGAGGACATGCTGATGCGGTATTTGCTCCCGATGGAGCATGAGGACTGCGTGGGTGTGCCTTGTGCCTACCCCGGATCCTGCGCCGATATCTACAGTTGCAGTTGGGAGGTCCACGTGCCGTTGTGTGAATTCATCAATCGCGGGGCGGTTGAACTGCTGCAGCGCAAATACGGCAAGTTGCCGCCAGCGGTGCTGGGAATGGCTGAAATCGTCGAAGTGGGGGTGACGGGCGGCCATTACGCCTATCGTCACTGGGGAGATCAGCGTTCTCTGCTGCCGCATTCGGATCGTGACGGATACGTCAGTGAATTCAACGGCTTGTTAAAAGATCGCTATTCTAAGAAGAAGCAGCGTCGGCCATTTTTGCTGGCTTTGCTCGATTGGCAAGGCGGCCATTTCAGCAGCGAAAAATACGCGGCAAGCTGGGGGCTGGGGCAGACTTTGCTGGCCCACTTGAAGACGGTGGGCAAAGGGAAGAAGCAGCGCACCCTTGGCGACCTGCTTTTCACCATTGGCCAGCTGGAGGAGCAGTCTGCCGAAAACGTGTTGGAAGTGATCTTGGAATTCGATCCGAAGTTCGAAAGCACCTTTCGCAAAAAAATCTCGGCGAAATTTCAGAAAAATCCAAGCGAGTTGCTGGTGGATTGATGCCTTGTGAATGCAGCGAGTGACACGGGTGCATCGTTTGGGATGCACCCAGTTTTTGCCGCTCGTTGGGGATTTCCGCTGATATCGAATGAAATGGGTGCATTGCGAGCTATGCATGCAGCTGTGCTTCAATCTGATCCAGCATCCGATGACTTTCGTGTAAAGTGCGAAATTTAAAGGGTTTATAGGATATTTGATTGTCGGGCTAAGGTGGCACAGGGCTTGCTTTGTGCGCAGCGGAGGCATTTCCCATGCGCATACCCATTACCCCCCTGATTCCGCTGCTCCTGGTTTGCACTCAAGCCCAGGCGCAAGAGCCGGATGCTGAGACTTTCTACAAGGAAAAATGTGTGGCTTGCCACAACATCGGTGCTCCCGGTGTCATTGGTCCTGACCTCGCTGGCGTAACCGAACGTCAAACCCGCGAATGGCTGATCAATTTCATGATTGATCCGACCGCTGTGCTCGCCAGCGACGATCCATACGCCAAAGAGCTGCTGGCAGCGGCCAACAATGTGCCGATGGCGCCGATTCCAGGTTTGGATCGCAACATGGCCATTGCTCTGCTGGACTACATCGATGAGCAGTCTGGCGTCGAGCCAGCACCAGCGCCGGTCGTCGAGACTGAGCCGTTCACCGCTGAAGAGATCCAGAGCGGCCGCGATTACTTCACTGGCGCCGCCAGTTTGGAAAACGGCGCACCAGCCTGCTCCGCATGCCACACCACCTACGGCATCGGTGCCTGGGGTGGAGGTCGGTTGGGTCCTGATCTGACTCAGGCCTACTCCCGCATCGGCGGACGTCCTCAGCTGCAAGCGTGGCTGAGCATGCCAGCGTCGGCAGTGATGACGCCGGTCTTCCAGAATCATCGCCTGACCGAAAACGAAATTCGGGATCTGGTCGCCTTCCTGGAAGCAGAACAACAGGGCGACGGCGACGAAGCCTCGGCAGTTACCGCCTCCTTTACCGGCGCCGGCTTGTTGGTCGCTGCCCTGCTGCTCGCAATGTTTGGCGTGGTTTGGAAGAACCGCTACCGCGCCACTCGCATCCCCATGGTTGAAAAAGCCAAACGATGAACACTGATAACTCCCTTCCTTGGATCCAGGATTCCGCCGAGCCTAAAACGCGGGCCTGGGAAGAGTTCTACCGCAACCGTTGGCAGCACGACAAAGTTGTGCGCTCAACCCATGGTGTGAACTGCACCGGCTCTTGCTCGTGGGAAATCCACGTCAAGGACGGCATCGTGACCTGGGAACTCCAGGCCACCGACTACCCGAAGATCGATAAGACGGTTCCACCGCACGAACCTCGCGGTTGCCAGCGCGGAATCTCGTACTCGTGGTACCTGTACAGCCCGTTGCGGGTCAAGTACCCCTACGTACGTGGCGCGTTGTTGGACTTCTGGCGCTCTGCCAAGACTGCCAATAACGGCGATCCAGTTGCAGCGTGGAAGTCGATTCAGGACGACCCAGAGAAGCGTGCTCGCTACCAGCGTGCTCGTGGTAAGGGCGGCTTCCGTCGCACTTCTTGGGATACGGCGAAGGAAATCATCGCTGCTTCCCAGGTCCACACCATTAAGGAGTACGGCCCAGACCGCATCGCCGGTTTCTCGCCGATTCCTGCCATGTCGCAGGTCAGCTACGCCGCTGGCGCTCGCATGTTGCAGTTGATGGGTGGCTTGGCGCTGTCCTTCTACGATTGGTACTGCGACCTGCCGTCGGCGTCGCCCGAAACTTGGGGTGAGCAGACTGACGTTAACGAATCCGCCGACTGGTACCACGCCAAGATGCTGGCAGTCATGGGTTCCAACCTGAACATGACTCGTACCCCGGACGTGCACTTCGCTGCTGAAGCGCGTCACAACGGTTCGAAGATGGTCGTGTTCTCGCCTGACTTCAACCAGGTCGCCAAGTACGCCGACGAATGGGTGTCGATCAACGCCGGTCAAGATGGCGCTTGGTGGATGGCCGTCAACCACGTCATTCTCAAGGAATTCCACCACGAGAAGCAGACGCCGTACTTCATCGATTACTGCAAGAAGTTCACCGACTCGCCTTACCTGGTGGAGTTGACTGAAAAAGACGGCTCATGGGAAGCCGGGCAGATGCTGCGCGCCGGTCGTATGGCTGAGTACGCAGACGAAGAAAATGGCGAATGGAAGTTCCTGCAATGGGACACTGGCGACAACAAGCCGAAGATGCCAATGGGTTCTTCGGGTTACCGTTGGGCTGAAAAGAAAGGCCAATGGAACTTGTTGCAGCAAGACGGCAAGGATGGCTCTGGCATCGATCCAGAACTGACCTTCCTCGAGGTCTCGGATGGCGTCAAGCAGGTCCGCTTGGATGACTTTGCCGAGGGCGAGTCGACCTTGCGCGGCGTGCCCGTGCGCACCGTTCAGACCGCCGACGGTCC
>CAZMDZ010000356.1:1903-3987 GCA_964565175.1 uncultured Planctomycetales bacterium | reverse complement strand
GTCTTCCCGTGGCGGGACCGCGCCGCGGGCGAGTCCGGCAACCTGCTCGGCTGGCAAATCCTTCAACGAATGCACCGCGTAATCGGCGCGGCCATCGAACAAAGCCTGCTGCACTTCCTTGGTGAACAAGCCGACGCCACCGACCTGATCCAAGCGCACATCAAGCACTTGATCGCCGATGGTTTTGACGATGACCAACTCGGTCTCGACACCGGTGGCCTGCTTCAAGGAGGCGGCAACCGCTTTGGACTGGGTCAGAGCAAGATCACTTCCCCGGGTGGCGAGGCGTAGGGTTTGACTCATGGTTTGCCCTCGATTTAGGCGTTGGCAGATCCGAAGCTGCCGATCAGTTCTTCGCCCAATGGCAAGTCGCGCAGCGAGCGGCGCAGCGCGGTCAGTGGCACTTGGACCGATTGGTTGGCAACCCGACGACCGAGTTGCTCCACCAAGTTACGATCTTCTAACGGCAGGTGCGACAGGTGGCGCTTCAGCCACCGCTCCACTTCCTGCTCGGCGCGCGCTTCTACGCCTTTGCGCAATTCGTTGGCAACTGGGGCCAGCGCTTTCTGGAACAGCTTGTCGCGGAAAGTTTGCAAGCCCTTGCGCATCAGCGGGCGGATTTGGCGCACGAGCAGTTCGATTTCGCGGCGCGAGGCTTCGACCCGATGGCCGAGCTCGATGACGTCGAAATAGTCATATTCGGCCATTTCGCCGAATGCTGGGTCGACGTTTTGGGGAACCCCCAAATCGAGGATCAAGCGCGGCCGTTGGCTTGCCGCGAAATGCTGAAGGTCGGCCGGAGCCAGGAGAAACTCGCGCACGCTGGCTGCGGAAACCAGGGCGTCGAAATCGCAGGGGGAGGCTTGGAATTCTTCCAGCGAGAAGGCGCGGCCGCCATGCAGGTCGGCCAACGCTTCGGCGGTTTTTTTGGTGCGGTTGACAAAGGTCAACTCAGCACCGTGCCAGCCCTTGAGGCGGGCGGCAGTCATGCGAATCATTTCGCCCGCTCCGACCAGAACCACATGGGTGTGTTCGCAGTCATGAAAGCTTTGACGAAGTTCGTGGGCGGCCACTTCAGCCACCGAGGAAGGCAGACGTGAATAATCGACCTCTTTGCGGACCTTGCGCGACAGTTTCAGCGCCGAGTCCCCCAGCAAACCGAGCTGTGGGCCGCATTCACCGACCTCGCGGCCGTGGATCAAAGCGCTGCGAAACTGGCCGACGATTTGCTCGTCGCCAAAAACAACGGAGTCTAGACCGCAGCTGACCGAAAACAGATGCTTGGCTACCGCTTCGCCGTTCAGGGCGTAACCAGCCGAGTGCATCATCTCGCGACCGCTCTCGCAATCTGGGAACAACAGAGCGCTGGCTTCCTTCAGCACCTGGTCGGCCGGCAACGGAGTGGAGGAACGCCAGTAAAGCTCCACTCGGTTGCAGGTCTGCAAGGTGACAAACTCTTCCAGCTCCAGGCGTTTACCCAGATTGCCGACGGCCTGGAATGCCTCGGCGACTCTGCCCATTTCCTCGGCGGAGGCGCGTCGGTGACTGATCCCTATGAGGCCGAACTTTTCCATGACGAATGTCTTTGCCCCAAGAAATAACGCGAATCCGCCAAGCTCCGTCACAGTCCGGTCATCAGGCGTGACAAAACTTGCAAATTCCCCAAATCTTGGCCAATTAGGCCTGAGGATCCATCACAACCTTGTGAGCCTCGCCAGCATCCAATAATTGGATGCCTTTTTCGAAGTCGCGCAGCGGCATCTGGTGGGTGACGATGTGATCGAGGTTGAGCCCCTGCTCCAGCATTTCGAGCATCAGGTCCCAAGTCGAGAACATCCGTCGACCAAGCACGCCTTCCATCCGCAAACCTTTGAAAATCACTCGTTCGGTGAAAGATTCCAAAGTGAGGTCGCGGCAGTTGGGAATGCCCAACATCACCATCTTGCCGCCAGGATACAACGCATCCAAGCCGACGTTAATCGCCGCCACCGCACCGCTCATTTCCAAAACCACGTCGACGCCGCCGCCAGTCAAGTCGCGCACGTTTTCGAATGCAGGCGTCGGAGCGATATTCAAATCCCAAC
>CAZMDZ010000356.1:0-1893 GCA_964565175.1 uncultured Planctomycetales bacterium | reverse complement strand
TGGATCGGCGTTTCGGAATCCAATCCCGCCGCCCAATCGCGCGCGCGTTGCAGGTGGCCGGGGGCGACCTCGGAGATGGTCAAACTTGCCGCGCCGCGGAACTGCACTACTGCGGCGGCCATCGCACCGATCGCTCCGTTGCCGGACAACAGCACGTGGCGCCCGGAAACTCCGCCAGCGGCCTGCACCGTGTGGACCGCGTTGCCGAGTGCATCGAGCAGAGCACCGATATGGAGCGGCACGATTGCCTCGTCAAGGCGAACCAAATTACTGGCGGGGACCACCACCGATTCAGCGAAGCAACCAGGGCGCTGCAATCCAGCGATCAAGGTGCTTTCGCAGATGTGAAAATTGCCATTCAAGCACGCCCGGCAGCGGCCACAAACAATGTGCATCTCGGCGGAGACGTATTCGCCTTCATGCCAACCGCTGACGTCGGCGCCGATCTCTTCAATGTGGCCGCAAAATTCGTGGCCAATCGTCGTCGGCGGCGTGATCAGGCTGTTGATCGAGTCGTCCCAGTGGTAGATGTGGCGATCGGTGCCGCAAATCGCGGTTTTCGCCACCTTGACCCGGACTTCACCCGGACCTGGGTTGAGGACCGGGGCATCTTTGACGTAGGCCACAGCACCGGCCTCGGGACGAACCATTTGGATCGCGCGCATAGTGGCAATTTTAGGGGCGTCAGTCTTCGAAAGCACGGTCGTGGAACAGGGGCGTTGGAGTGGCGCCGATGGCAAGGGCCATGCCGATTGCGGCCCCACTGACCACCATCGAGCTGCCCCCCCACGAGATCATCGGCAAGGGTAGTCCAGTTGTGGGCCAAGCGCCGCTGGAAACCCCAACGTTAATGCACAAGTGGACGGCAAAATGCACGCCAACTCCAGCCACGACCAGACGAGTGAACAGGTCACGATAACGCATTGCGCGAGCTAGCGCGACCATCGGCAGTGCTGCGTAGAGCAGCAAAAAGCCGATGCTACCAATTAGGCCGAATTCTTCGGCGATTACAGGGAAGATAAAGTCGTTGTGGCGCTCCGGCAGGCGGTCGAGGCGGTTTTCCGGCCCCTGCGCCCAGCCAAAGCCGTCGATACCGCCGGAGCCGATGGCGAGTTTGGCGTGCCACAGGTGGAAGCCGGCGTCGGCGATTTCTTCTTCGGTCAGCTGATCTTGATTCCACCAGGTTTGGATGCGCTCGCGCTGGTACTCCTCGATGCTGAGGTAGGCGAAGGGGGCGAGCACCAGCGGCACGATCAACAACCAGCGCAGCGTTTTCCACGGCGTGCCCGCCAGCCATGCCATCGCCAGGAACATTGGCGCGGTGGTCAAGGCGGTGCCAAGGTCGGGCTCGACCAGGATCAGCGCGGCTGGGATGGCCACGATTAAGCCCGGCTTGAAAAGATCACTTAAGCGTCGTGGCCGCGGGTGGTCGGCGAACCATTTGGCGAGCACCAGCAGCAAGGTGATTTTGGCGAATTCGCTGGGTTGGAGTTTGAAACTACCGCCGAGGCGAATCCATCGACGAGCGTGATTGGTGGCGTCGCCGGCGACGAGGACGACGACGAGAAAAAACAAACACGCCAGATAGCTCGGCCACGCCCAAGTGCGCCAGAATTTGGCCGGTAGCATCGCCGCGATAAGGCCGCACAGCCCTGCCGCCCCCATCCGAATGATGTGCCCCGACGGAATCTCGCGGCCACCGGCAACACTCCATTGCATGATCAGGCCGAAACTCAAAATGGCCAGAGTGACCGGAATCAGCGGCCAATCCGTTCGTCGCAAAAAACGCCAAGCGCGCTTCGGCAGGGCGTCGACGCGGCGCATCAGTTGCTGCCGGACAGCTCGACCAGGAACGGCGACGTCGCATTGGCGGCGTTATGGGCCCAACTCATG
>CAZMDZ010000355.1:0-3999 GCA_964565175.1 uncultured Planctomycetales bacterium | reverse complement strand
GGTTGTGCAGCGCGCGTTCACCAGCGTTTGGAATATCGCGAGTGAACTCTTCCTTGCCCAGGGTGGTCTCACGGATCTCCGCTTCGAAGGAATGGATGTGAATCGAAGTAAACACATCGTCCTTGACCAACCGCTCGGAAACGATGATCGCATCCTCGTAATTGTAACCTTCCCAAGACATGAAGGCGACGAGCAGGTTCTTGCCGATGGCAAGCTCACCTTGTCGGGTACAAGGTCCGTCAGCCAAAATTTGGCCGCGCTTGACCTTATCTCCCACTTTGACCAAAGGCTTTTGGTTTAAAGTGGTGTGCTCGTTAGTGCCTTTGAACTTGCGCAGGTAGTAAGGCTCAGTTTCTTCCTTAAGCTTGATCTTGTCGGCGTCGACGTACTCGACGGTGCCAGTTCGTGGCGACTTGACGACCCAGCCGGAGTTTTCGGCCACAGCCTTTTCAATCCCTGTGCCGACCAAAGGCGGCTCGGTCTTGATCAAAGGCACAGCTTGACGCTGCATGTTCGAACCCATCAACGCACGGTTCGCATCGTCGTGCTCCAAGAATGGAATCAGCGACGCCGAAATCCCGAGAATTTGACCTGGGTCAATGTCGAGGAATTCGATTTCATTGATGTGCTTCAACATGAACTCGCCATGGAAACGGCACATTGCGTAACCGTTGTCGTCTGGCGTGATCTTGTTGTCTTGCACCGGAGCATCTGCAGGAGCAAAGACTCTTTCGTATTCCTCGTCTGCACGCAGGAAGGCGACATCATCCAATACCTTGCCGCTTTTCACGCGACGGTAAGGAGTGGTTAGGAAGCCATAGTCGTCCACAACCGCAAACAGCGACAGCGACGAGATCAGGCCAATGTTGGCACCTTCAGGAGTTTCAATCGGGCACAAACGACCATAGTGCGAGATGTGTACATCTCGTTCCTGGAAGCCTGCGCGCTTACGGTTCAAACCACCCGGACCCAGTGCGGACAAACGACGCTCGTGAGCCAGTTGGCTCAGAGGGTTGGTTTGGTCAACGACCTGGCTCAGTTCACCGCGAGCGAAGAACTGATCCACTGCAGTCGAGAACGCCTTGGCGTTGATCAAACTGCGCGGAGTCAAAGTTTCGGTATCGCTTTGCTGCGACATCCGGTCAACAGCAGCGCGGGACACCTTGAGCAGACCCTTGCGGAACTCCTCGGAGGCCAACTCGGCCAAGGTGCGAACACGGCGGTTACCGAGGTGGTCAATATCGTCGATCTCACCGATGCCAGCCCTGAGGCCGAGCAAGTAACGGACGGCGTCAAGCACGTCATCGGCCATCAGCGTGGTTGGCCCTTTATCGGCTTCCGCTGGACGACGGAACTTGCGAGCGATGCGGAAACGACCGACCCGTCCTAGGCTGTAGCGCTTCTCATCGAAGAAACGGTCGTGAATCAGCTCACGTGCCTTCTCCAACTGAATTGGGTTGCCTGGACGCAGTTTTGCGTAGATTGCAGCGAGGGCTTCTTCGTGAGAAGAAGCGGTGTCTTCGCGCATCGAGTCAAGGATGAGACTATCGTCTTGCCAAGGGAAATCCTCTTGGAACTTCACGTTGGTCGACAGAACCTCAATGCCTTTCAGGTCGGAGGCAGCGACACGCTCAGCAGCTTCAGGCGTGATGACTTGCCCCGCTTCCACCCATACCTCGCCAGTACGGTTGTCGCGAATCTGGCCCAGCGAACGCTGGTTTTCCAGTTGGGCAGCGTACTTGGCCTTAGTGGACTTGCCACGAAGGATTTCTTCCACTGGGTAGAACAAACGGAGAATTGCATCGTCCGTCCCCCACTCTGGCTTGAGCGCGCGCAGGAAGGTCAAAGCCGAGAACTTACCCTGCTGGTCAATTCGGACCTGCAGTGCTCCCTTGCCTGAAACCATCATTTCCACCCACGAGCCGCGCTCGGGGATGATGCGGGCAGAGTGCAGCTTCTTGTCACCGACCAAGGTCTCGACGGCGAAGTCGATCCCTGGGGAACGGTGGAGCTGCGCCACAATCACACGCTCGGAACCGTTGACGATGAACTCACCGCCACCCATCATGACCGGGACCTCGCCGAGGTAAATTTCCTCTTCGATGGTCTCTTCACCCTTGCGCAGGGCAACCCGGACTCTCAATGGGTACGCGTAGCTGTAACGCAGTTCCCGGCACTCATCAGGGGTGTAACGCGGACGCCCCAGTGAGTAGCCGATGTACTCCAAAGCCATCGACTTGTCGTGGCTTTCGATCGGAAATGCGTTGCGGAAAAGGGCTTCCATCCCCTGGGCTTTACGCCGTTTAGCCGGCGTTCCCATCTGAAGGAAGCTTTGGTAGGAACGGATCTGTAGATCCGAGAGCCCTGGAAGAATGTTGGGATCCTTGAACCCGAAGGATCGGAAATCCCTAATCTCGAAGTCGGAGATGGACTTTGCTTCGACGGACATGGCCTAGCTACCGAAGAGTAGAGGGCGGTGTGCTGCTCACCGCAACGCTGGAGGGAGGCAAAAAAAGCTCCCTCTAGACTAGCAGAACGCAATCCCGACCCCCAGAAGGGTGAGGACTGCAAAGGAAACCCCCGTGCCGCCCACAAATGTGATGGGCGGCTTTGGGGGATACCGTTTGTGGACGGATGCCGAAGCGGCTGGAATTAAGCAAGCTTGACGGATGCGCCAGCTTCTTCCAGTTGCTTCTGGATCGTCTCAGCTTCGTCTTTGGAAACGCCTTCCTTCACAGGAGCTGGGGCTGATTCCACCAAAGCTTTGGCTTCCTTGAGGCCGAGGCCAGTGATGGCGCGTACGGCTTTAATGACGTTGATCTTCTTACCGCCGTCGCCCTCTAGGACGACGTCAAAGGAAGTCTTCTCTTCAGCGGCGTCTCCTCCAGCGTCACCACCGCCAGCGGCGGCTACGGCGACAGGTGCGGCGGCGCTCACACCCCAACGCTCTTCCATGGCTTTGACCAGGTTAGCGGCCTTACCAATTGGGAGTGCGTCGAGCTTCTGGAAGAGCTCCTCGAGGTCAGCGTCAAGATCGACAGTGGCTTGGGTCTCTTCAGACATGGTTCTTGAACAGGGATCAGATGGATTTCGCGAAATGCGGGAAAGCGAGTCGCGCCTGGACCAATGGAATCAGGCTGCGTCCTCTTGGTCCGCCCGAGCTTGCAAGCAACGGGCGGTAGAAGCGCCGACCTCCTTGAGGAGGACAGCAAGTTGACGGGCAGGGCCGTTAATTGCGCCACACATCATTGCGCGTAGCGTGTCCTTATCAGGCATTCCGGCAATACCGGCTGCTTCAGCAGCTGGCATGAGGGAGCCATCAAAGTAAGCAGCGCGGTAGGTCACTTTGCGCTCTTTCTTTTGCGGCTTGCAGAAGGCCTCGATGGCCTTTGCCCCGCCAATGGTGCTTTCGGCGTCGCCGACGAGCACCGCACAGTTGCCGGAGCTCCATGCCGCATCATCGAATTCGATTCCGGATTCAGCCAAAGCAACCTTTACTAGGCGCTTCTTGCCGAGAACCAGATCTGCGCCAGAAGCACGGACGTCGTTGCGAAGGCCTTGGGCCTCCTCGACAGTCAGACCTTCCATGCTCAAAAGCACAACCCCGTCCTGGTTTTTGACTGCTGCGCAGTACTCCTGGACGATCCATTTATTGATGGTACTTACCATTATTTTTCTCCTGGGATCTCGGGGTGATTAGTGCTTGTAGTCGACCTTCAGGCCCGGCCCCATCGAGGAGGTCACGCTGATGGTCCGGATGTAAGCACCCTTGGCTGTTGCCGGGCGCAGGGAAACCACGTAGTCAAGGAAGGCAGTTGCGTTCTCGGCCAGCTTGGAGCTGGAGAACGACACCTTGCCAACCGGCACGTGGAGGTTGCTTCCGCTATCAACGCGAAATTCAACTTTACCGGCCATAAACTCCTTGACCGCTTGAGCAGCATTAGGGGTTACAGTCCCGGACTTGGGCGACGGCATCTTGCCTTGTGGACCGAGGGTACG
>CAZMDZ010000354.1:0-4002 GCA_964565175.1 uncultured Planctomycetales bacterium | reverse complement strand
TATGGCCAATGTGCGCGCCAGCCATCATCATCACTTCGTCGCCTAAGGTCGTTGCCCCTTCTTTGGTTGCTCTATGGATAGTGACGTGTTCGTGCAGGCGGCAATCCTTGCCAATCACCACCTGCGTTGGCTCACCTTGATACGCCTTGTCCTGCGGTTCGCCGCCGATCACCGTTCCGGTGCCGATGCGACCGTTCGTTCCAATTGTGGTTCGACCTAAAAGGTGAACGTGGGGAGCCAGCTTGCAACCGTTGCCGACCTCCACTCCGGGCTCGACCACGCAATAGGGGCCGACCTCGACTCCAGTGCCCAATTCGGCTCCTGGCATGACCACTGCCGTCGGGTGAACGGTAGTTTCTTGAGTTTCCATGACATAAGCATAGAAAAATGCTCGAACCCATAGGCCCTTACTCCGTATCCTCGGACTGCACACTCACTGGACTTGCTGCAAGAACAGTCCCTTGAACCTAAAACACACCCCCCTTCCTCTACTCGCTCTGGCGATGAGCTTGTGCTCAATTGGCCTCGCGAGTCCCTCCGCCGCTTCGGCGCCTCCAAGTCCCCTCGTTGCAATCAGCCCTCAAGCTGATGGCGCTGAGGTTGACAAGGATCACGGCTACCGGCGGCAGTACACCATTCACGCAGATCACGCGTGGCTGCCAGATGGCCGGGTATTGAGTCCGGCGTACGTCACCTTGAGCAATGGCGTGATTGCGCGCATCTCAAGCCGGGCGCCGCAGGAACAGAAAAATCTGTTCGGCGGTTCGACCAAGCCCAAGGTGATCAAGGTCAAAGGCACCTTGGCTCCTGGAGTGGTCGATGCTTGGAGCGGGATCCTTCCGGTCGACGTGCGGTTGGATCGACGGCCATTGCCCTACTCCAATATGTCCGACGATTTACCGGTCAACTTGGATGGCGCAGATCCGGCACTGAGCACAATGGTGGGAGCGGAGCGCGCCTCAGGAGTCTCTGCGACCTACATCGGTCGCGCGGATGGCAACCTGCAACGAGGCCTGGGTGTGGCCGTTGGGTTCTCCGCCTTTGACTTGCCTTATGAAAGTGGCAATCAATTCCTCGACCTATCGGTCACCGGCGATGCTCTGGGGGTGCAAACCAACATCGGCGGAATGAAGGACTTGTTCCAAGAGGCTGTGGACTGGCGCGACTCGCTCGCCGACTTCGACGACAAGATGGAGAAGTACGAGGAGAGCTTGAAGAAGTACCAGGAAGAGCTGGATAAATTCGTCGAAGAAAAGAAGAAGGAAGAAGGGGAGAATGGCGACTCCAAAACTCAAGCCGAGGGCAATGGGGAAAAAGCCAAGAAGGAAAAGAAGCGCCCCAAGCGTCCTACTCGTCCACGCCAGCCGACGGAAACTTCCGCCCGCAACTTGGTGCTGGATGCGATCGACGGCAAGCGCCCCGTTCGCGTTCACGCTGAGTCCGTCGAAGCCATTCGCGCAGCAATCGCTTTGCAAGACGAGCACGGCTTCCAGTTGATGGTCGTTGGGGGCAACCAAGCAGTGGACTGCCGCTTCGAGTTGGCCAAGGCTGACGTCGGCGTGGTGCTTGATTTGAACCGCATCAATCGCAAGAGCGGTGGCCGTACATTTGTCCAGCAGTTCCAGATGCTGCTCGACGCCGAGGTCAGTGTTGCGCTTTCGAGTGGCGGCCGCAACCTCGGTCCCATGCTCCTGACTTACGCCGGTGAGCTGGTCGCCCAAGGTGCAGATGCCAACGACGTCTGGGCGGCTCTAACCATTACTCCCGCACGCTTGCTCGGATTCGAGTCCAGCTTTGGCCAGATCGGTCGCGGTAGCAGTGGTTCCATGATCCTGTTTGGCGGTAAATCACCGTTCGACGCCTCCGGTTCTTTCCAGGCCCATAAGCCCAAGTAAATGATGCTTGCTGCTTCACTCCTTACTCTCGCACTGGCTCAATCGCAGTCGCAATTGTCGGCGACATCCGAGTCTCCTATTTGGGCTTTACAACCAGAATCCGTCATCATGCCGGACGGCAGTGCTGCGGAAGGCGTCACCGTCTTGGTGCAGGATGGCCGCATTCTGAATGTCGGCAAAGGCTTGGTGCTTCCTCCGAAAGTGCGCACCATGTCGCTTGACGGCGTGCTTGCTCCCGGATTTGTCGATGCCTTCTCGGCTTATGGTTTGGATGGTCGCGCCGAAGAAGATTCGCGCAGCCTGACACCAAACCTGCGTGCAGTCGACGCCATTGACTTGCGCGAAAATGATCGCTGGAGCGATTTGCGTGATGCTGGAGTCACCACCATTCACGTGATGCCGACGCCTACCAACATTCAGTCTGGTTGGGGAGCCGTCGTCAGTAGCGGCGGCAAAGGCGAGCGCATCTTGGCGAAGAAAACGCGTCAGGTTCTTTCGCTCGCTGCTCAAGCGGTGAACGATCGCGACTTCGGCCCTTCCTCCCAGGCGGGTGCGGTGGAAGTCTTTGAGCAAAGCGCTCCGGCGAAGATTAAAGGCATCCAAAAGAGTGGCGCGGTGGTTCACGTAGCCAGTGCCGAAGCGATTCAGGCAGCTCGTGCTGAGTTAGGCAAGATTGATTGCCGATGGATGTTGTGGGGCGACCCCGGCAGCTACGGCGGGGAACTGCGCGGTCAAAGTGTAGGCATGCAGATTCCTGCTGGTGGCACTTGGTCCCCGCGCGCATTAGAAACATTGAAGCGCCTCAACAAAGCTGGGGTCAAGATCAGCTTTGGTACTTGGGCATTCCGCTCTTCGCGCGATCCGCTGGAACTGCGCCGCGCGGCGATTTTGATGTCGCGAGTCACCGGTGATCCAGCGGCGGCAATGGCATCGATCACTTCCGGCGCCGCAGACTTCATCGGTAGCGATCAAGTCGGCGCCATCGCCAAAGGACGTCGCGCTGACCTCGTTCTTTGGTCCGCTCATCCGCTGGATTCCAGCGCCCGCATCCAAGCCGTCATGATTGGTGGCCAAACTGTTTCGCGCGGCTCCGCGCAGGAGAACTAACACATGCTTAGCTCCATTCTTTGTGCTTCGGTGCTGACTGCTACCAGCCAACTGCTGGTCGCCGACGCTTCCGCAACTGTTGAAGAAGTCCAATCCATCTCGGTCGACTACTTGCATGTCGGCAATGGCGAGGTGTTGGAAAACGTGCTGATCCAAATCAGCAACGGCAAAATCTCGGCGGTGATCGCCGGCGGCAAAGTGCCGGCAGATGCGGTGCGCATTGAAGGCGCCCACATGACGCCTGGCCTGGTCGACGCCTTCTCTTACTTGGGTGTCGATAGCACCACCGTAGAAGAAGCGCGCGAAACCACCGCTAGTGCATCGTTGGCTAAGTCGGTGAGTCTGTCCAATCCAGCCTTCCAAAACGCTTTGGAAGAAGGGGTGACGACTGCCTTCTTGACTCCAGATTCGCTGAACGTGTTTGGTGGAATGGGAGCCGTCGTCAAAACGGCGGGCGGCCAACCGGCTGACCTGTTTGCCGACGAGGGAAGTGCGGCTCAACTGCTGAAAGCCGACGCCGCGTTGAAGATCAGCTTGGGCAACGACGTTTCGTTGAGCAACCATTCGCCGTATGGCCGACCGAGCGGCTTCTTTACCCGACGTCCAACCACCCGCATGGGCGCGGTTTGGGCAGTGCGTAAAAACTTCTACGATGCCAAGGTTTACATGGAAGGGCGCAAAGCGGGCACCGCTGAATTTGATGCCGACTTGGAAGTGCTGAGCAAGGTGTTGCGCGGTGAAATGCCGCTGCGCATTCAAGCGCGTCGCAACAACGACATTCAAACGGTGTTGCGTTTGGCCAAGGAGTTCGGTTGGAAGGACATCACCATTGAAGAGGCGACCGAAGCCTTCCGTTGTGCGGAGTTGCTGGAAGGCGCTGGCATTAAGGTTGCCGCTGGCCCGGCCTACGACAGCCTGAACCGTGCCATCGCTAGCGGCCCGAGTCTCGCCGAATTGCGCTTAGCCGCAGACCCGCCGCCAATCTGCTGCGAAAACTTGC
>CAZMDZ010000353.1:0-4004 GCA_964565175.1 uncultured Planctomycetales bacterium | reverse complement strand
CTTCGCCACCGTCGTCTTTCGCGGCACCTGCGGCGCCATCTTGCCGGAGCTATTCGCCGTTCAAGGGCGGGAGCTTGGGTAGCTGAAGCTGAATGGGTGACAGATCGGTGGTTACATTTTGTCGAACCACAAAGAGGCTAAGGTCAAATTCTCCGTCGCCGTCAAGTACAGGTCTAAATGCCCCATCCGCAGCGCCAACTGGCGGCCAAGCCATGAGCGTATAGTCCATTCCCTCTACTAGCAAGAGTGCAAACTTTCCTTTGGAGTCGGTCGAAGTGGTTGGTGCAAACGAACCATTCTTATTGTGATCGATTCCCACGATTGCGCCAAAGACGGGTTCATGATCCGGGCCAACGACTATGCCTTCAAGTTTGTTCAGGCGAGGGAGCGTAATGAGCAAATCCTGGGTTCCTGCTTCTATGTCCTCGAGTTGAAATTCGAACCATGGCATATCCCCATGTGGACGTGACCGACTGAAACCTGAAGATGCGGTGATGCGGTAAACCCCAGGATCGAGGCCCCACATTTCAAAGTTGCCTGATGGGTCGCAGACAGAATAGGTGATCTTCCGAAAGGTGTGTGCTTGATAGACGGTGACGGTAGCTCCTGGAACAGCATTGCCATCGATGTCTGAGACTATTCCCTGGATGCCGAGCCCCCGGTCGACAAGGATGCCGGCATCGGTCATCAATTCTCCATCAGAAAGGACGATTTCAAGGGTCCCTCGCCGAGCAAATCCCTTTTTGCCCGCCGATAGATGATAGTTTCCGGCCGGTAGGTGGAAAAAGGAGTATTGTCCACGAGCGTCGGTTACGCAACTGGTGCGACCGAAACCTAATCCTTCGTCATTCATATATCCGATCCCGCCCTCCATCACCGGCCCAAGATCATCGCGCCTCTGGGGTTCACCACTGAGCAGGACATAGATCCCTTGGATCGGATTTCCATTTGGATCCAAGACACGTCCTTGAACCCCAGAAGGAGGGCGGAGTTCAATTGTGCCTAAATCGATGACCTCGGTTTCAAGTTCACTCGCCGGGAAGTCCAAGATCTCGGTGGCGTAATCTTGATGAACGATCAACAAGCTGTGTCTCAAATCCGGCCGGAGATCTGAGAGATCAAACCTTCCGTCTTTGGAGGTTTTTGCCCTCTTCGAATCAAATTGCTGACCGAACTCCCCAAAAAAGGAGTTCGAGGAGGCAACCACACTGACTCCCACGACTGGTGCACCCGAAGGATCGACAATGCGGCCGAACGCCGAACGAGAGGGGAGGAGAGCGACAAAGACTTCTTGCCCATCAACGGAGCCGTCGGCGAGAGGGTATTGGAAGTCACCAAAGCCAGCCGCGGAAAAGCGCAGCTTTCGACGAGCGTGGTCGGCGGGAGCGCGCAGGTCGAAATAACCATCCGGGTCGGCGATCGATTGCCACCCGTTAGCGCCAGAACGCAAGCGGACAGTTGCCCCTTCAACCGCTGTACCGAGTATGGCGTGTGTGACTCGCCCGCTGATATTCACGCCCCGCCCGAGCTGAAGATCCTTTTGTACTCGGTCGCCTGGAAGCAGTTGGGGTATAGAAATTTGGGTATTTGGCGAGTCAGGGTGACTGGCCGAAAATGCTGTCATCGTGTAGTAGCCAGCTTGGAGTTGGCGGATCCGGTATTCACCAGCTTCGTTTGTCGAGGCGTCGAAGGTTTCGATGCCGGTGTGCAACGGACCCGGTCGAAGCTTTAACACGACATTGGCTATCCCAAAACCAGTCACTTGATCGGTGACTTTTCCCCACACCTCTGCCTCAGGTTGAAGAACTATTGTGATCCATTCAGATGCGCCAAAGTCAAAAGTGCGAGTGGAGCCGAAACCAGCAGCCGCGCAAAACAAATCAAACCGCAAATTCCCCTCAACGCGAAGTTCAAACAGTCCCTCTTCGTCGCTGGTGGTGTGGGAATGCTCAAGGTCATTCGCTTCCCACCAATTTGATAAACCCGGAATTTGCCGGTCCAGTGGTTGGAGGGCTTTGACCACTGCGCCAGGGATTGGCTTGCCCTCGGATGATTGGACGATTCCCTTCCATAGAGGCCGTTCATTTTCCAATTTGACGTCTAGAGCTGTTGTGCTTGGATTTGCCGGCTCGTCGGCCATGGATCGAACATTGGGCAGTTCCGCTTCCTTGGCAAGCGCAAATTCAGCCTGGGCCACGACGTCGTCGGCGAGCTTGCCACTGAAGTTTCCGTTCAACAAGGCATAGGCACCAAAAAGAATGGCAGCTGCCAGCGGCACAATGAATTTATTCCAAGAGGCTGTGTTCATGATAGGAATCAAGGAGGCTAGGAGAACTTTGCCGGAGGGGAAGGCTGCCAAGATGCGGTTGCGCCAATCTGGGCCAAAGCGATCCGCTAGATGGAGCCGAAGCCGTTTGCGGATGCGACTTAACCGTTGACGGACGGCGGCTTCGCCAATACTCAAGCGATTGGAAATTTGATGGATGCTTTGCTGGTCAAAATAGAACCAAACCACTAAGTCTCTGGACTCAGGCTCCAACTTCAAAATGGCATCGGCAAGGAACTTTTGAGACTCGATCTGAACGAGGGCATCCTCCGAGTCGGACCAATCCTGAGTCGCTGATGCCTGTTCGCGTCGATGGCGGCGTTTTTCCCCACGCAGCTTCATGCGGTGAAAGTTGCGAGCGACCGACGATAACCAAGCCCTAGTCTTGCCAGCGTCAGCAGGAGGGTGGCATCTAGGCTTTCCCTAGTTATTGCCGCCCAACCGTTGACGTGACGCGAATATTCCAATCCGATCAGTCTTCCAACAGCTCGTAGAGCCCCTGACCGTCGTCGGCGATGCGCTTGAGTAAACACAGCTCGTCCCACACCTCTTGCGGATATTGCGGTGGCGGCTGGATGGCGGCGATCGAAGATTTGCGGCCGGAGCTGAAAGGGCCACCGCCTAGGCTGGATTCGTCGTCCAGTTGATGGGTTTTCAGGCGCTTGCGGAAGGCCTTCAGCGCTCGTTTTAGGATGACGCGATCCGAGGGCGGATAGGGTTGCTTGCCACCTTCCCATTCGGCAAGGCGCTGAGCAATTAGATCAACATCCTTCTCCATCAGCGCCAATTCCAGGTCGTCGTCTTCCCACGAGTGCGCCTCGAAAACCTCGGCGGCGCTGGCCCAGTAGGCGTCGCCCGAGCCAGGTTGCTGCAAATCTGCTTGCACTGCGGCGCGCAGCCGCATGGCGAGGAGTCGGTTATCCAAGTCGGCCATGGCTAAATTTTAGCGGCCGCCGCTAGGTTGGGCGACCGCATTCAATCAACCGTAACGGCCTTCGATGTAGTCGGCCGTTTCTTGATTTTCAGGTGCCAAGAACATCTCGGCAGTGGGGCGGTGTTCGATGATTTTGCCCATCAACATGAACACACACTCGTCGCTAGCTCGGCGAGCCTGGGCCATGTTGTGAGTCACAATCAAAATGGTGTACTGCTCGCGGAGCTTCCAAATCAGATCTTCCACTGCAGCGGTCGCCGCCGGGTCCAACGCCGAACATGGCTCGTCCATCAGCAGGACTTCGGGCTGGACCGGCAGCAAGCGGGCAATGCACAACTTTTGCTGCTCTTCCAGCGAAAGGCTAGTGGCCTTGGAGTCCAGCCGATCCTTGATGCGATCCCACAGCAGCACTTGCTGGAGCGAAGTCTCCACAATCTCGTCAGCCTGGGACTTCGTCGGCTTGCCGTTGGCTAGCTTCCACGCAAACAGCACATTTTCGCGCACCGTCAGCGGTAGTGGGTTAGGGCGTTGAAAGACCATGCCGATCTTCTTACGCACCTGTACCAACTCCACTTGTTCCGCCAGGATGTCCTGCCCCAGCACTTTGACTTGACCCGTGGTGCGGACGTATCCCAAGCGCTCGTTAATGCGATTGACTGTGCGCAGAAAGGTGGATTTGCCGCAACCAGACGGACCGATCAAGCTGGTGGCCAATCCTCTTTTGACCTGAAGGTCGATGTTGAA
>CAZMDZ010000352.1:0-4006 GCA_964565175.1 uncultured Planctomycetales bacterium | reverse complement strand
TGTAAACGCGGTCTTCGGCAGTGGCGTCACCGGCCAGACTTTCGGCAGCTTGGAAGCAAACGCTAACGGATGGGTCGCGCAACGCTGCGCGCAAACCTTCACGGGCCTCAGGAGTGTTGGGGTAATCGACCAACACGCGGGCGCAACGAATACGGATGTCGGAATCACGGCCGTACTGCAAGCCGCGCAACAAGTCTGGCACGTAATCAGGATCCGCCTTTTGACGCAAACGGCCCTCGGCCAAGGTACGAATCGGTCGCTTCGGGTGGGACAGCAGCGCAATGGCTCGAACAGGAAGGCGGCCATCGATGACGACGGCGGCGTCGAGACATTCGCGGGCGGCAACCACGTCGCCAACGCTAGAGGAAGTTTCAACCAGGGCGCGGGCGTCTCCATCTTCGCGACTTCCTACTGCGCGTAAAAGCTGGGCAGCTAAGACGACCGACGGCGCGTGCGGCGAGCCTAAAGCCTTCAAAGCGGTCGTTCGGGTGCCCAATCCCATGCCCTCCAACTCGCTCAAAGCCTCGCGCAACAGCTTTTTCGCCGTCTGCTTTGGGTCAAGGCTGAGCTCTTCGAGTCGAATAAAGACCAGTTCAGCGCGATCTTTGCTTTCGCCCCAGAATTCGGATTGATACGGGCCCCTGTCCTGGACCTGCACGGGTTGGACTTCTTCTTGGGCTGGCTGGCCATGAGGCAAGTCTAGCTTTCCACCAGACTTGCGGCCGTTACCTTTGCCCGGCAACTCGCCGCCTTGGGAAAGGGCGGGCGTTGCGAGCAACAAAATGCTGATGACGAAGTGGGGGCCGAGTTTACGCACGGGAGAGCATTTTAGTCTCCAACCCGGAGCCAGTTTCGGATCTCTTTGAGCTGCAGCAGATCGAGCATCTGGGCATCACGGATCGGATCGAACACTTGAAAGCGATGATGACCGTGCTGGGCGACCCCGCGCAGGGTGCCTGGGCCGCGTTGCTGCAGGTCCAATTCGGCGACGCGGAAGCCGTCGGCGCATTCTTCGAGGCACTGCAACCGAGGGATGGAGTCCTGGGTGGCGATCAAATCACAGATTGCTGGAGCTGGATTTTGCTCGACATCCCCGCCGCGGCCCCCGCCGACGCTCGGCGTAGCGTCAACACCGCCGCGAGCCAGCCGCCCTCGAAGCTGGTGCAGACTGGCGACGCCAAATCGCTCTGCCCCCAGTACCACCATGCGGCGAATTCCGGGCACATCGAGGCCGACTTCCACCACCGAGGTGCCGAGCAGAGCAAGGATGCGGCGATTGCGGAAAGCGTCGACGGTGGCGGCGACGCTGTTGCCATCCATGCGACCATGGACTGCGGCCATCGGGATGCCCGCCCAAGGCCCTTTTTGCAACTTCTGCTGCAAGTCGAGCAAGCCGCCTTCGCCATCAATGCGCGGGGCTACCAAAAAGGCTCGTTCGCCCTTTTTCATCAAGTCAGCCAGCTCGACAGCCAACTGCGGCCAAGCGTCGGCAGTGCGCACCCGCGTCAGCACCTCGCCGCCGTTGCCGACGCGCGCCCGCAGGACGCTTGGCTTCAGCGCTCCGTACTGCGCCCAAGCGAGCGTGCGTGGAATGGGCGTGGCGGTCATGGTGAGCACGTGCGGCCGCTCGCCCTTGGCCGCCAACGCGGCCTTCTGACGGACCCCGAAGCGATGCTGTTCGTCGTAAATCACCAAGCCAAGCTTGCGGAAGCGAACTTGTTTTTGAAACAAAGCGTGGGTGCCAATCACCAACTTGGTTTGACCGCTCGCCAAGTCGCTCAAACTGGCTCGCCTCGCTTGAGTGGAATCATCACCGAGCAGGCCACGCACCTGGAGCGGCGCGCCCTTCAACCATTGTTGGAAGGTGTGGATATGTTGGCGAGCGAGGATTTCGGTTGGCGCTAGCAAGGCAACCTGTTGGCCGGTTGCCACCACCGCCAAAGCCAAAGCAAAAGCGATCACCGTTTTACCGCTACCAACTTCCCCATGCAGCAAACGCGACAACGGCAACCCGCTGGCGAGGTCTGCTTGGATCTCGTTCAAGACTTGTTGCTGGTCTGCGCTCAGTTCAAACGGGATCCGGGTCAAGATGCGCTGCCAAACCTTGGCATCGAGTAAGCGCGGCTCAGCTTCCGTACCAATGACCTTATCGGTGGATGCGTCCACCGCCGAACGTCGGGCGAGTTCTAACTTCAGCACTTCGCCAAAGGCCAAACGCCGTCGGGCGGCCTCCACCGCCTCTTCGGAAGTTGGTTGGTGCAATTCAAGGATTGCGTCGGGTAAAGCAGGAAGCGCGGCGTCCTTCAATACGTCCTGCGGCAACGGTTCCTGCCATGCACTCAATGCCGACGGGATATCGTCGCGGGCAAGCGCCGTTTGCATCAACTTTGCCACCTGGCCCGCGCTGACCCCTTCCGCTTCGGGATAAACCGGTTCCAACGGCGCTACTTTGACCTCTTGATTGGGATCCACTCGACGCGGCGCGATCAATTGCCGGCCACGCTTCAAGGAAGCCACGCCCTCAAGCCGAATGGTTTCGCCAACCTCAAACGATTTGCGCAGATACGGCTGGTGAAAAAACAGGCACTGCAATTCGCCGGTGGCGTCGGCGATGCGCACGCCGAGCACGGTTTTGCGCCCGCGCGGCCGGAACAACCAGACCTTTTCAATTTCACCCTCAACCTGGACCCGTTCGCCGTCCTCAATTTGATCGACTGCACGCAGTTGGGCCGGTTTTTGGTAGCGCCGAGGAAGCACCGCCAGCAGCTCGGCGAGGGTGGTCACACCGAAAGCCGCCGCCAAAGTCGCTGCCCGTTTTGGACCCACTCCAGCCAGCTCGGTGAGCGGCGGATCGGTGGACGTCGGAGTGGCGGGCATTGATGGAATCTACAACTTGTGGAGGGGCCGCAAAACTATCATTTCCGACATGGCTTCTAACACTCCCCCTGCTAAAAAGAAAAAGGCTGCGAAAGCACCTGTTAAGCGGACCAAAAAGGCCGCCAAGCGGAAACCGACGAAGCGCACCAAACGCAAGGTCGATCCCAGCAAGTACAGCATTCCTTCATTTTTGATTCACGGCCAGCAGCACACGGAGCAGTGGGATTATGGCCATCACGTAGTGCCGCCGCTGTCGGCTTCGAGCACCTTCCGATTGGATTCGGCGACGCGCGGCGAGGCAGGTTTCTGTGGTTTTGCCGACCCGGAGTTAACGTCACCGGATAAGCCGCACATTTATATCTACGAGCGGCTCGATGAGCCGGTTCGGGCGATGCTCGAAGATCGCTTGGCCGCCGCCGAAGGTGCCGAGATGGCGGTTGCTTTTTCCAGTGGCATGGCCGCCATTTCCGCTGCGTTGGCGCACCGCTTGAAGTCGGGCGACGAGATCATCGCTCACCCCACACTTTATGGTTGCACCTATTCGCTGCTGGAGAACTGGCTGCCACGCTTTGGCATCAAAGTTCGCTACCACGATTTTGTCAACAACATGGGTAAGCTGCGCATCAATAAGCGCACCAAGGCGGTTTACTGCGAAACGCCGGCGAACCCAACGCTGGACATCCTCGACATTGAAGCCATCGCCGCTCGCGTCGCCGAAGCCAATGAAGGGCGCAACGAGGAAGACAAAGTTCGCTTCATCGTGGACAACACTTTCGCCACCCCCGCTTGTCAACGCCCGCTGGAACTCGGCGCCGATGTCATCGCCTCTTCGTTGACCAAAGGCATCAATGGATTCGGCACCGACATGGGTGGTTTTGTCGCCACCTCGAAGCGCGATGAATCCAGCCTGCTGATGTTCCGCAAGGATTTCGGCGCCGCCCTCGCTCCGACTCCTGCTTGGCGGATTCTGAACTTCGGCTTGCCAACCTTGTCGCTGCGCACTCGGCGCCAAGAAGAAAGCGCGATGAAGATTGCGCAATTCCTCGAGCAACATCCGATGGTCAAGTTTGTGCAATATCCAGGCCTGCCAAGCGCCAAGGGTTACGAAATTGCGCGCCGCCAAATGCGT
>CAZMDZ010000351.1:0-4041 GCA_964565175.1 uncultured Planctomycetales bacterium | reverse complement strand
CGCGCAACTTCATTGCGCTTATATGCCTTGTCTTCGCCGCCCATGTGCAGCGTAAACGGCAGGTTAGCCAGCGAATCCGGCTTGGCGTCGTTGGGGTGCCCGGCCATCATCGCGGCCGCCGCCCAGCGGTCCGCCATGCGCGGAGCCAGCTGGTAAACACCGTCACCACCGGCCGAATAGCCCATCAAGTAAATACGATCTGGGTTGACGTCTTCAAAGACGATGAGGTTGGCAATCAATCGATCATAAAACCGATCAATGTGCGCTTGGTGCCACAAATTCCAGCTGTTGCTCGGCGCGCGCGGTGCCAAGTAAATGCCTTCCGCCGGTTCATACAAACGCTTTTGGTTCTCCCATTGCTGATCGTTCACCGCAGCCGGCGCGCCACCGCCACCGTGCATCGAGAGGTACAAGCTCCATCCGCCCTTGGGTTTCTCGCCAAAGGTTTTGAACGCGTATTTGAACTCCAACTCCCCTTCGGTCAAAACGCCATTGCGCAAACCTTTTTCATCGACCTCCGCAGACGGCTTCTCAGCCGCGTGCTTGCGACGGAATTTGGTTTCGTATTCCTGCCAAATCAAGTCTCGCGGAGTGAGCACAATGGCATGGCCGTCGGCTTGGAAATCCAAATGGACCAAAGACCCATCCGGCGGCACATAGACATGCAAGGTGTGATGACGAACCCCATAGCCGGCCTTGATCTCCAAGGTTCCTTTACGCGGGAAGGTGAAGACTAGGTGATCATTGGCATCGGCAGACTCACCCTTGGTTTTCCCTTGCACGGTTCTTTCCGTCAAAGCCGCGCCTTTTGCCCCACTCAATTTTATTTCCACCGGGACTTCCAAGCGCTGCCCATCCGGCCCGACGGCGCGCACCCGAATCTTGGCCATACCTTTTTCGGTCACCGCTTTTTGGGCATAACGGTCGGTTACATTCACCGCATAAACCGTATCCGCATCGGGCTGCCACACCATCGGCAAGGAAATCGCAGTGCGGCGGTAGCTAACCGCATAAATGGCGCGCATGCGGTCGTCGGCAATCGCCTTGGATGCGCGACCAGTGAACCATGCTTTGTTGAGGTCCATGCCGCTTGGTTCAGCAGCTCCAGTGAAATGCCAGCCATCGTCCCAAATCTCTACCCACGAATGATTGCCACTTCCATCCGCCCACAACGGAGTGCCGACGAAACGCGCTGGCACGCCGACGGCTCGGCATGCGTCGATCAACAGCACGGACAGCCCGGTGCAAGATGCCATGCCGGCATCGATGGACTCATAAGGGCTTTGATCGGCCTTCGGTCGCTTGGTGGAATAAATCACCTCGACCATGGGGAAGACTTTGTTATTCAAAATCGCCGCCGCTTCGGACGGGGTTTTGGCCTTGGCAACTAAAGGCGAGAACTTCTGATAAAAGTCTTTGCGCCAAGAATCGCGCCGTTCGTTGATGTTGGCGTACGGCAGGATTTGATTGAAGAACATCTGCTCGGAAATCTGATCCGCCCAAGGCGCCGCACGCCACGCCTTGTAGGCGTACTCAACGTTTTCCAAGACCAAATCCACATCCAAACTCTTGCGGTCGCCGTCGGGCATGTGCTGGAGCAGGAATTCCAACCCCGGTTTTTGATCAGCCGGAACACGTTCCAGCGCCGTTTCCCAGCGGGCATCGGATTGCGGCAGCAGTGCAAACAGGAGGGCGAGCAGCATGAGCCGATTGTACGCGCCCGACCGGTCGTGACTATGCTGGCAGGATGATTGCGGCGATCCTCCTTAGCCTGCCCCTGCCCCAAGACGTGCCTACACCTCCTTTGCCCACCCCGGATTGCCAAGCTGGGCAAACTGTCGTCGATGGCGAGTCCTTCCCCTACTTGCTGCTGCCGCCGCCCAAAATGGAAAAGGGCAAGCGCTATCCGCTGGTGCTGTTCTTGCATGGTGCTGGCGAGCGCGGCGACGACAATCGAGCGCAGTGGAAGCACTTCCCGGAACGGATGGCGTCGGCGGAGTATCGCGAGAAGTACCCGTGTTTTGTTTTGGCGCCGCAGTGCCCTGAAAATCAGAGCTGGGTCGACGTCAATTGGTCGGATGAGAAATCCACCCCCATCGCCGCGACTCCAACGGCTTCGATGCAAGCGGCGATTGCGGCCCTGAAAGAAGTGGTGCAAAACCAGCCGGTGGACACCGATCGAATTCTGCTGACCGGTTTGTCGATGGGCGGATACGGCACCTGGGATTTAGCCATGCGTCATCCCGATTGGTTCGCTGGTGCGGTCACCATTTGCGGCGGCGGCGATGAAAATTCCTTGCCGTTGCTGGCTGGCCTTCCGATCCAGGTTTGGCATGGAGGCTCCGACGGCGTGGTTCGCCCGCAACGCTCGCGAGTCATGATTGAGGCGGCGAAAAAGTGGAAAATGCCGATCGAGTATTTTGAGCTCAAAGGCATCGGCCACAACTCTTGGGTGGACGCTTACGGTGAAAAAGGTTGCCTGGATTGGTTGTACGCCCAAAAACGCGAGCCGAAGAAACGCCAGTTGGCAACTGCGCAACTGCTAGCGAACGCGATTGATGCCAACGAGCGCATCGGCTTCTTAGGCGACTCGATTACCCAAAGCGGTGCGGCTGCCGGCGGCTACGTCGACCAAATTCGGCAGATACTCGAGATCCACATGCCGACGTCGGCAGTGATCCCAGCGGGGATTAGCGGCCATAAGGTCCCAGACTTATTGAAGCGCCTAAAGCGCGATGTACTCGACCACAAAGCCACCCTGATTTTTCTGTATATCGGCATCAACGACGTTTGGCATAGTCAATCAGGTTCCGGCACTCCCGCGGACCAATACGAAGCGGGATTGCATCAGCTGGTTCAGCAATTGAGGGAGTCCGGTGCGACCGTGGTGTTAGCTGCCCCCAGCGTGATTGGCGAAAAGCAACAAGGTCAAAATGGGCTCGACAAAATGCTGGCTGAATTCGTCGGCATTTCCAAACGAGTTGCGGCCAAAGAAGGACTGGTGTTCTGCAATTTGAACCTCGCCTTTGCCGATCATTTAGATGTATTCGGCGCTGCAGGTGATCAGCGCAAATCCAAGGGCGTATTGACCAGCGACGGCGTGCACCTTAATACCGCCGGCAATACTTTTGTTGCCACCGAGGCAGCAATCGCGCTGCTAAATGCAGTCCGGCTACGCAATTCAGCGGACTAAGAATCGTGCTGCAACACGACCATGTCGTATCCGCAGTCGGTGCGAAAACGTCGTTGTAAGCGGAAGCCTAGCTGACGATAAAGCTGCAAGGCTGGCTGGTTTTTCACACTGGTTTGCACACGCCAAGCCTGCCCGGGAAATTGCTCCTGCACCCCATGGAGAAGCTGGGTGGCCAAGCCCTTCCTAAAGTGATGTGGGTGCACGGCGACGGCGTCGAACCAATGCGGATCGCAATTCGAGTTAACCTCAACCACCGCGACCAATTTTTCACCCTGATGAACCCCAAAAAATTGAGTGGTTGCTGAGGCGATCTGTTCACTCGTCCGCTGTAACGGCGGAAAATCAACCGCTCGAATCAAGGTTGCTTCTACTTCATAAGCCGCCTTCATCAGCTCATGAATCGCCACGGCAACGCCGACCTTTTGCTGATTCAACCGCTTCAAATCAATTCTCGTCCTTGGGCCCGTAGACTAGAAAAAACTCCATGTCTTCAGGCCCCTTAGAGCTGTCTCCATTGAGGACTCTATAGAAAAACACCCCGCGGCCATCTTCGGTGCGTCGACCCAAACCCACTCGAATATTGGCTTGGGTCAAAATCCCCAATAGCGACGGTTTCCGCTCCCACAACCAACCCTGCCATTCCCCCACCGGGGAGGCAAAATCCAGTTCCTCTTGATCCTCTAAGCCAATTTTAATTTGGCCAGTGGCTTTGCCATTGGGAGTGGTCACGGTTTCCCCGGAAAAAGAGATCGTCATTGCACCGTGGTATTGGTTCAAGCTTCGGGACTGCACGCGCACCGTGTCCGGTACAACCCGTTCGAACCACAAATCAAATTCGCCGACTTTGT
>CAZMDZ010000350.1:0-4055 GCA_964565175.1 uncultured Planctomycetales bacterium | reverse complement strand
CGCTGAAAATCTTCACCCCGCCGCCGTCACCGAGCCAAGTGAAGGTGTTGTAGTTCCATTCACCAGGGTGACCGATGGCGTAATCCGGGTAGCCGTCGGCATTGAAATCCCCCGCCGCCGCCATTTCGTGACCGACGCCACTTTTTGTTGGGGTCAACTGCCCCTGGTAGAGCCGCAGCGTGTTTCCGGTGCTGGCGGTGATCAGATAAGCGCTATCGGTGCACGGTTCGCCGACCAAAATCTCGGGTCTGCCGTCCAGATTGACATCGCCGACGTCGACGACCTTCCAACCAAAGCGCGAGGCAACGTTTTGGCCTTTGCGCGAACTGAGTGGGTCACCGGTGGCGCCGGAGTAAAAGAACACTCCACCCTTGTCGTCGTCCCACATCGGCGCGCCAACCGCTAAATCGCGGATTCCATCGCCGTCGATGTCCTCCATCGAGGTCAGGCTATAGCCGAATTGAGCGTCGGGCTCTGGACCGCTAAATTAGCGCAAAAATTCGCCCGTGGCGCCTGAAAACAGCCCGACGTTGCCGCGGCCATTACGCTCGTTGGGGGCACCGACCGCTAGATCCAATACGCCGTCGCCGTCGATGTCTGGAATCGAAATGGCGGTTTCTCCTAGCCGCGCTTGGTGGCCATAACCGTCATGCCGCCGCAACGGGGCCTGGGTTGCGCCATCAAAGATGTAGACCGAACCGCTGTTGGTGTCGCGCAAGTCGGTGCAAAAAGACCCGCAGCCGAATTCCGGCACGCCATCCCCGTTGATGTCGTCGAGGAAGAACACCTGCATGCCCAAGCCGTCCCAATGGTTGGGAGCCGACAGGTCAAAGTCGTTCTGCGCGCTGAGCGCAAGAATTGCGAGGATGGGGAGCATTTTGAGGGGATGGGAGCCTTAATCCTACCCCATAAGACCAGGTTCGGCTTTTAACACTGCAAGAAGAACTCGCTCAGCCGCTTGTAAATTCGATGTCGAGCGGCGCGAAAGTGCTCGAGCTGCTGATTGGTCGGCATATGCGGATCCTTTTGATCCGGATCGGGGATTGGCCAATGCAGGTGCTTGGCTTTGCTCAGAAAAGCTGGGCAGACTTCTTCAGCGCAGAGAGTGATGACCAAGTCGATGGCGTCGGCATCAACGTCCTGAACGGAGGCGGAACGCTGCCCTTCCGTCGGCACCCCGGCTTCGCTCATCACTTGGATAGCGTAAGGATTGACCCGACTCGGCTCGCTGCCGGCAGATTGCACCGCGATCTCTTCACCCAACATCTGCCGCGCCCATGCTTCGGCCATTTGACTGCGGGCGGAGTTCGCCACGCACAGAAACAAAATGCTGTTGTACTTCATGCTGCAGCCATCCTGGCGCGATCAACTGAGTAAAACTGCGCTCTTCACCTGAGCGTAATCCGATTTTCCAGGGGCAAGTTTAAGTTCCACCGCCGACTTCTGGGTCACGCGCGAAAGCGCAGGTGCGCCACCCACATCCAACCGCACCGTGACCTGCGAATCGTCTTCGGCCATGATTTCTTCCACCGTCGCCGCGAAGATGTTTTGGATTGAAGTTTCTGCCTGGTGCTCCAAGGTCAAGCTGACGTCCCGGGCGGCGATCCGCACCCGTACTTGTTGCCCCGATTGCAGGCGCATGCCAGGCACGGTCAAAGTCCCACCCGCGAACTGCAACTGAGTGAGGTGATAGGTCTGGTCGAAGCCAGAAACTGTTGCTTCGAACAAACATGAAGCTTCGGAAGAATGGGAAAGGGGCAGGTCCAAGCGCGTCAGCATTTGATGAATTCCGCCGCTGGCCAAAATGCCGCTGTCGCCGAACAGGACCAAGTGGTCCGCCAACCGGGCGATTTCTTCCATAGTGTGGCTGACGTAAAGCACCGGAATCTCAAGCTCATCGTGCAGCTTCTCTAGATAGGGAAGGATTTCCTGCTTGCGCTCCTGGTCCAAGGCCGCCAGTGGCTCATCCATCAACAACAACTTCGGACTCACCGCCAACGCCCGCGCAATCGCCACCCGCTGACGTTCTCCGCCCGACAAGGTCGCTGGCCTGCGATTCAGCAACTCGCCGATGCCCAGCAGCTCGACCGCTTGCTCAGTGGTAATTCGCCGTTGCCCAGTGGGCACGCGCTTGAGTCCATACTCCAAATTGCGCCGCACGTTGAGGTGCGCAAACAGACTTGCTTCTTGAAAAACAAAACCAAGTTCACGTTTGTGCGGTTTGACGAATTCAGAATCGCTTTGCCAAATTTGGTCGCCGAAATGCACGCTGCCGTCGGCGTGGTGATCGAGGCCAGCGATGGCGCGCAGCAGCGAGGATTTGCCGCAACCAGAGGGGCCGAAAAGCGCGGTCACTCCTTGCATCGGGATCGCCAAGTCGGCGTTGAGTGCGAAGTTGCCTTGTTGAATATGAAAGCACGCCCGCAGTTCGGCGGCGGTCTTTGCTTTGGCGGCGGCGACGGATTTGGCGGCGGTGGCGGACTCGGGGGAGCTGTCGCCGGGCTTGGAGAAGGTGTCTGGGCCGCTGGTCATAGATTGACCACCCTGAATTTGCGGTTGAGCCCATAAACGAGCAACAGCATGGCGAAGGAAAGGACCAGTAGACCGGCGCTCAGCATGTGAGCGTTGCCATACTCCAGGCTTTCAACGTGATCGTAAATTGCAATCGACACCACTTGGGTGCGGCCGGGTACGTTGCCACCAATCATCAAGACCACACCGAACTCGCCGATGGTGTGGGCGAATCCAAGCACGATTGCGGTCAAAAATCCGGGCGCAGCCAGCGGCACTGCCACGCTGAAAAAACGATCGATGGGAGAAGCACGCAGAGTTGACGCAACCTCCATCGGTCGTCGGCCAACGGCTTGGAAGGCGTCTTGCAGCGGCTGCACCACAAACGGTAGCGAATAGACCACGGAGCCGATCACCAGTCCGGTGAAAGTGAAAGCTAGCGGCCGCCCGCCCATCGCTTCCATCATGCCCCCAATCGGACCATTCGGGCCCAGCGCCATCAACAGATAAAAACCGAGCACCGTCGGCGGCAAGACCAGCGGCATGGCGACCAGTGCTTCGATGACAAACTTAAAACGCCAGCGGCTGCGTGCCAACCACCAAGCCAACGGCGTCCCAATCACCAGCAAAGTCAGCGTGGTGATCGCAGCCAGGCGCAGGGTGATTCCCAACGCGGTGAAGTCCGCATCGTTCATTGCCCCATCATTCTACGGACGCCAGGTAGCCAGCCTCTTCAATGATCCGCTGCCCCTGCTCGCTGCGGACAAACTCCAAAAAGGCGGCGGCGACGCGGTGCTCGGTCAACTGCATCGCTTGCTGCTCCAGAACCTGGTATTGCTCCATCGGCATCGCTGCCCGAGACCCTCCAGCCGTCTGTACCTGCGACGCTGCCACCAAACCAAGGTCGGCACTGCCGCTCTGCACGAATTGAAAAGCCTGGCCGATGTTCTCGCCGCGCACCAAATGTGGTTGCCATGATTCCCATACGCCTAGGTTTCGCATCAGTTCCTTGGCCGCCTTGCCGTAGGGCGCGACTTGCGGATTGGCGATGGCGAAATGGTGCACCTTAATCCCCGGCCAACTTCCAGGTGCTTGCAGTCCGCCGCTCAAATCCACCCCTTCTTTAGCCGTCCACAACACTAATCGTCCGATTGCGTAAGTGAAGCGCGAACCGCTGACCCCAATCCCCTGCTCTTCCAGCTTCCGCGGGCGATCGACGTCGGCGGCGAAGTAGAGATCAAAAGGGGCACCGTTGACGATCTGAGCGAAATGTTTGCCGGTGGAGCCTGCGCTAAGGAGAACTTGATTGCCGGTCTGTTGCTGGAACGCGAGAGCCAGCTTTTTGGCGGTGCTCGAGAAGTTACTGGCCACCGCCACTTGAAGCGGCCCGCCATCCGACGGCGACGGCGAACCGCAGGTCAGGATGAGCAGGGGCAACAGGCAAAGCAGGCGGCGCAACATGCAGCGGGCTGGGAATCCGTTTGGGGTCGTTTCCGTTGAGTGGTGGATTAAGCCTCGGTTTGGTGCAACTGGATCAAGTTGCG
>CAZMDZ010000349.1:0-4096 GCA_964565175.1 uncultured Planctomycetales bacterium | reverse complement strand
CGCTTGAACGAATCCACCGATTCGCGATGCAGCTCAAAACCGTAGCTCCAGCGATCATTCCAAGCACCATCGGCTTCAAAGCGCGCGGTGAAGCCAAGGTCATCCACCCCAAATCCCTGGTAATCGCCGCCACTGGCCACGCCGCCCGACCCTTTCATCCGGTCGCGCGTTTCATCATGGCGATGCAAACTCAAAGTGATCTGCGCCGCATCGGCCCAACCGCCAGCGTGCTCCCACTCGCCGCGCAAGTAATACAAATCGCGAGTTTGATCATGAATGCGGTAAATCTCGGACCCCACATCCAAGCCGTGCCAATCTAAACCATCCACCGTCTTATGGGTGCGCGGTACGTCGTCCATCTTGTCGTGCTGAATGCCCATACTCAGCACCACGCCATCTTCCAACCGATACGCCAACTTCATATCGGTGCCTTGATGGTCATAGCCAGTGTTGCGCTGGGTACCCACGCTATCGCCACCGCGCAGATCGCCAAAGCCCTGCAAAGTCTGGCCGACGTTCAGGCTCCAATCTTGACTATGCAACTCCCCCTCTAACCGAATGGTGTAAGAATCCTCGGCCGAACTCCAGCGCGTAAAAACGCCGCCGCCGCCAACAAATCCATCGCCCGATTCCAAGAATTCCGGCTGCGCCCCAACAGCATTGACCACCCCGCCAACGGCATTGCTGCCGTACAACACGCCCTGCGGCCCTTTGAGCAACTCCAACCGCTCGACTCCGTACAGGTCCACCGTGCTCCAATATTGATTCGGCCCAGAGCGCATCACCGAATGATTCAACCGCACGCCATCCACCAACAACACGTTGTGGTATCCAGTCAATCCGCGAATGTACGGCGATGACTGCCCATAGGCGGTCTTCTGCACCATCACCGACGGCTGACCGACCAAAGCCTCGGACATGGTCCGCGAGCGCAGCCGCAATTCGTTTTCGGTGATCGTGGCCGCCGAATAGGGAACGTGGAAGAGGTCTTCCTCGAAGCCGCCACTGGCCGTGACCAGAACCTCAGGCAACACGGTTGGCCCCTCGCCTTGCTGAGAAGTGTCGGCACCGGTTGATTCAGCCTGTTGGGAGGCGTCGGCAGTGGGCTTATCTTGCTGGGAAACACTGGCCGAAGCTTCGACCTGTTGGGCGAAAACTGGGGAAGCCGCCAGCATCGGGCTGAGCCCGAGGACGAGGAACTTACTGGAATGAGACATCAAAGCTGTTTTTCAGGGGTGAACCAGGAAAGCGTGAAAGCCGCGTTCCGGTTCAGAAGAAGGGGATGAAAAATCCGTTAATTCGACAGCTCCTAAAGCGACACACCAGAAGGCGAATCACTGGACCACGACGACAATCGAAAAAAGTCCGCCAAACGCAGCAAATCCGCAATCACCCCTTCGTCAAAGTCTTCCCCTGCCGCACCAATCACCGCCGCTGGCATCTGCTGACGAACCTCCAAGTTGCTCTCTCCGGGCCGCACGCTGCCACACAAATCGCGCCAATCCCGCGTGCTCATCCCCTCCAGCGGTCGCGCACCACGACCATCCAACAACAATTCAAATCCAGGCGCCTTCTGACAAGCCTCGACAATTTGCTGACGCCCCGGCTCCTCTTCCGCACGCTTCAACAACACATTCAAGTCATACCAAGCCCCCTTATCCAACCTCAAACCCCAATAAGCATGCCCCTGCTCCAACCCGACCTGAAAGTGCACATTATTCACCGCACTGTCCAAGTCGCGCCCCAACTCCTTGCCCAAAAACGACTGCAACTTTTTCTTCGCCTTCTTATCGCGAAACAACATCGTCCGCTGCCGACGCACCCGTTTCCCATTACTCGCATGCGGATTATGCAAACTCTCCCGCCGGTCCAACAAAACCCCCACCTCAGCAAATTCCGCCTTCAACGCATCCCCCAGCGCCTGCAACCGCTGACGCACATCCAATCGGCGCCCATTCCACTCCGGATCCCCCTGAAAACGGGGCTGGTACAACTCAAAGTCAGCGTCAGTAAACATCGCCGAAAATCATAACGCCCCCAACCAACCAATCAATTCACTGCCCAAATGAGTATGTGTGGCCCTTCTGTCTTTCCTGCGAGTGGCGGCGGCGTTCCTCCGGCGGCTTTTGATGCAGCGAAGCGAAATCCTTGCCGCCGGAGGAACGCCGCCGCCGCCCTCACAAAAATCCAAATCCACCCCACACAAAAAAAGGCAGCCCTGGAATACCCAGGACTGCCATCTCCATCCCCTCAGATGGCACCTTTCGGTGTGATCGCCAAATGACGGCTGAGCATACTGTATCCGATTGAGACACTCCCCTGGCGTTCAAGTAACAGATTTTTCATGAATCTAGGCGAAAAACCCCTCTTTTCTCAACATCGTACGCGAATCGTCTTTCCTCAAAGACTCAAATTAGGACATTGCTTTTTGTGGAATACTCCAGCCAATGCACCTTCGTCTGGACTAAACCGTGCGCAGCTTGTGAATCGCCTTCATTTCACCGAAGACCACCAGTCGATCTCCCGCCTGGAAGCGATAGTCACGCCCCGGCGGTTCGGGTTCGCTGCTTCCGACAATCCCACTTCCGGCCTCCGATGCCTCCGCCAGGCTCTGATCCTTGCGCACCAGCAGCACGTTCATATGGAACTTGGCGCGGAAATCCACCTCGGTCAAGGTGCGCCCAAGCAGGTCTACCGGAGCGTCGACCTCGGCCATGGCAAAAGAGCCTACGCGGTGCACCACCATCTCCTCGCTGTCCACAGACATGCCACTAGCCAAGGTGCCAGACATTTGGTGCTTGAACACCTCGCGACGGTAGCGCTCGAGCACGTCGGAAATATGAACGGCTCCAAGGAACTTGCCGTCTTCGACCACCGGGATTTCGTCGCGATAGCCCTGATCGAGTTGTTTCAGCACGTTGTCCAGGGTTTCGCTGGCCTCAATCATCGGCCCACCGATCGCGGTTACGTCTTCCGCCACCAGCAATCCTTGCACCATATTGATGTCTTCCAATACAGGCTTGAGATGGCCGAGGGTGATTACTCCGAGTAGTTCCTGCTGCTTGTTGATCACGTAAATCGAACCATCGCCAGTGTGGTAAAGGCGCTTGAGCAACGGCAGGAAGGGATCATTGGGCTGGGCCAGCGGCACCTCAGCGCGCAACACATCACGCACCGGAACCTTGCGCAGTAGATCCACTTCTTGACCGGCCTTAATGTTCACCCCACGGCGACGCAGCTTGATGGTGTAAATCGAGTCTTCATGCAAACGGCTCATGACCAGAGTGCCGACAATGCACGAGATCATTAGCGGCAAGATGATCTGGTAGTCGGTAGTCAGCTCAAACAGGATCATGATGGCCGTGATCGGCGCATGAGTTGCGGCCGAAACCACCGCGCCCATCCCCACCAACGCATAGGCTCCTGCCGGCGCCGCGTTCGGGAACCAATTGTTGACCACCGTTCCAACCGCTCCGCCCAGCGTTGCGCCCAGGAACAGCGACGGCGCAAAAACACCGCCCGACCCACCACTACCAATGGTCAAGGAAACCGCCAAAATCTTGGCCAACAGCAAGCCCAGCAGCAGCCCAATGCCAGGTTCGCCCTTCAGCGCCAAGTTCATCGCCTCGTAGCCGACACCCATCACCTCGGGGCCCCAAAGTGCAATCACGCCAACCAGCGCGCCACCGACCGCCGCCTTGATTGGAGCTGGAATTTTGATTTTCTCGAACAAGTCCTCGCTGAAGTGCAGCGATTTGGTGAAGCCAATCGCCACCAATGCCGCCAGCAATCCAAGCACCACGTAGGCAAACAATTCCGCTGGATGCTCAAGCGAGTATTGCGGAATCTCAAATGCCGGCAAATCGCCCAGGAAGTGCCGCGAAACGACCGTTGCCACCACCGACGCGATCACGATCGGCGAAAACTGCGGCACGCCAAAGTCACCGAGAATGACTTCGACCGCGAACAACGCACCCGCGATCGGGGCGTTGAAAGTTGCCGCTACACCCGCCGCTGCGCCGCAGCCAACCAGGGTGCGCAGTCGCCGCGGACTCACCTTCAGGATCTGGCCTGTGGTCGAACCAATCGCCGAACC
>CAZMDZ010000348.1:0-4131 GCA_964565175.1 uncultured Planctomycetales bacterium | reverse complement strand
TCCGGCCCGTCCATAAAGAAGCCCGGCTTGGCTCCATATTCCAACGGTGGGAAGTAGGCCTCCAGATCCCCCTTAAACGGTTTGCCGTCCAAGCCGGTGATCACGTAAATGGCCAGAGCTAACCAAGCCGTACCCCAAGCCATGCGTTTGGCGTTGCGCGGCGGCTTTTGACCGTAGTCGCCCTTAGTGGTGTAGAAGCCAAACATGTACAACGCCATCAATAAGAAGAACACCGAAGTCAGTACCACGATCAACCAACGCGGCAGCAAACCCCATTCTTCAAACATGTCCGCGTTGGACAAGAACTTCAGAGCAGCGATCAGTTCGATGTAACCAAAAGTCACTTTGACCGCGTTCATCCAGCCACCGGCGGTGGGCAACTTATTCAGCTTTTGCGGCACCAAAGCCAGCACCACAAACGGAATGGCGAAGACAAAGGCGTAAACCGACATCGCCAGCAACGCGCTGAACCATTCGCCAGAGGTCGCCGCCAATGCCAGCAAACCACCGACGAAGCCAACGGTGCAGGTAAAGGCGGTCACACTAAAGGCGACAGCCATCAACATCACCGGCAAATAACCCGACTTGTCCTGGTTTGATTGAGTGTCCGACGCAAACTTTTGCAGGAACTTAGGCGGCTTAATTTCGTAGAAGCCCAACAGCGACAAACCAAGCACAACAAATAAAACGCCGATGCCCAGATTGATCCACGGGTTCGACGCAATTTGGTTGGCGCCCTTAGCTCCCAAGATTGCAGCCGCACCCATACCCAAGCCAACAAAGGTAACCATGATGCCGCCGCCATAGGCCGTGGCGTTGCCCAATGCAGTTCCCTTACCGGCTTCAGCACGCTTTGTGAAGTAGCTTACGGTAATTGGGATCATTGGGTAAACGCAGGGCGTCAGCAAACTGGCCAAACCCGCCAACAGTGCCGCCATAAGTAGACCGATTAATCCTTTTTTCCTTAAGACATCGTTGACGTTTGCATTCAACGCACCGCCGGCACCATCATCCCCAGGGGTTTCGTCGAAGGCTTCCAAACTCAATGCAGTTGGATTGTCGACGTCAACAGGCGCGGTTTCCTCACCCCCTTCCGAGCTCCTTTCTGTACCGGAATCCTCAACTCCGCCATCCGGATCCGACTTGCTGCCACCACTTCCACCGTCGTCGGTTGCTGCGACCAACTCAACCGCGGCGTATCCGGCTTCGTCAACAACTTCGACTGGCACGATCAGGGTGAAGCCCTTGCCATCGAGGCAAATTTGATCATTGCAAATCTGCCAGTTGGTTTCGATTTCTACTTCGTAAGTACCAGGCTCGGCAGTGACCTCAATGGGCAATTCAAACTTGCCGATGCCTTCCACCCATAGATATTCAAAAACCAAACCGCCACCGAAGTCTTCTTCGTGCGGCTTGGCCTCGCTCAGCGTGGTCATCTTGTCGGCGCCGGCAAAACCAGGCGTCTTCACTTTGACCCAAATTGGCACCCCGGGAACGTCTTCGTTCATTTCGGGGGCATAAAGGTGATAACCAAATTCAATATCGGCGGTGACGTTTAGCTTCGTGCTGCTGCCGGATAAGACTTTGGCTTCAGCAAATCCATAATCAACAGTGACGTGCTTGCCTTCAGCAGAAACGGTTTCTCCCGGTGGACGAATGCCACCTGCCGATTGACTGGGCCCGCCACTCACCGAAGTCTTGGCAACGCCGTCGGCACCTGTGACTTCGAACTTGATGGGGATTTCTTTGGTGACCGGTGGCTGGCACAAGCGTTCGTTGCAAACCTGCCAAGTCACGCGCACCTTTTCCGCCTTCGCCCCTTCACTACCGGAGAAGGTCACCGGCAACGAGAACTCGGCCTTGCCCTCCATCCACTTATAAATGGTGGTGTTGCCGCCAATGCGCTCGATGTGAGGTTTGCTTGGGCTGAGCGCTTTGAAGTCACCTGCGGCAATCAAATCGCCGCCGATGAGCTCAGCCGATACCGGAGTCCCAAGGCTGGGGTCCTGCTCCGGGTGGTAAACATGCCACCCAGGTTCAATGTCCAGAACAATGCGAACCTCGGCACTGGTGCCGACGGGGCCGAAGCCCGGTTCTACGGTGGCAGAAGCGCTGACCTTGTCCCCAAGTCCCTGGGGCAACAGCAGCGCGGCAAGCAGGAGTAGCGTAGCCATGGTGCGTATGTTTCGGCCCACGGGCCGGGTGGTTACAAAAATAATAGAAAACCCGGCCGAAAAAGAAGAAATGGTGGGCGATGAGGGACTCGAACCCCCGACCCCCTCGGTGTAAACGAGGTGCTCTAGCCAACTGAGCTAATCGCCCGATTAGGGCCGAACATTCTAGGGCTCCGCCGCGGCTGAGGAAAGTTTTTGTCTAGCTTCTGTCGGTTTTGAGACGACGGGCATCCCGAATCTGGCCCAAAACCCACACCACTCAAACGCTAGTGCCCTTCCGCCGCGTCGACGTAACCCATTTGGCGCAGTGACGCCGCACGCTCGCCAGACAAGCCTTCGCCACTGCGATCGACGGCCTTGCGCAGCTGACCAAGGATGGCGTCGAGCAGATCAGATGGGTCTTGGATCATTTCGTGCTCGAATGGATCTGCCTCTAAATCGCGGAAAACCCCCTGTTGCGGGCTGTTTTCGCCGCGCGGCCACTCGGCCGCCCATTTGTGATGGCCGACCACCGCAGAGACGGTGCGCTCGTCCCGGGCGAAGAGCATGCGCGGCTCCAATTCACCCAAATCCTTGCCCACGCGCCTACGCACATCCAAACCGGTCATCTCGGCAGGCACGGGTAATCCTGCACAGGCCAAAAGGGTGGGCGCGACGTCGGTGAGCGAAACCGGCGGCAACTGCCCCTGCGGCACTCCCGCGCCAGCGAGGAAAAACGGAACTTGCACCACCGGCTCGAACAATTTGAAGGAGTGGCCGACCAAGCCATGCTCACCTAGGTGTTCGCCGTGATCGCCGGTGACCAAAACCACGTATGGGCGCTTGGTGGCGTCGAGAGCTGCGAACAGGGTGGCCAGTTGAGTGTCGAGGTAATCGACCTTCTCCCAATAACGAGCGCGGGTTTCGTCGTGATCGCGGAAGGAAAAGCCGGGCGCGACCTTGCGTGTTCCTAAAAATTGAGCCGGAGCGCGATAGGGCGCGTGGCCATCCATGAAATGGGCGAACAAAAAGTACGGCTTGGCCGATTCGCTGAGGGCGTCGATGCGCAATTGCGCAGCGCGGGCGGAACGATGAGCTTCTTGAGTAGCCCACTCCACTTGGGCGTCCGGCCTACCCCAGAAGAGAATGGGAACGAGCGAAGTGAATTGCGAGCGATTGGTCAGCCAGCCAATCATGGTGGAATCGCTGAGGCGGCGCAGGTGGACGTGAGCGCTACCGGGCGCGTCGTACCATTCCATGAAGCCGGCGCTGGGGCCGTATTGCTTTTCAATCACCAGGTTGGTGACGACGGCGGCGGTGTTGTAACCGGCGGCGGCGAATTGCTCCCCAAGCAAAGGAATGTCGCTGGGCGTGGTGCCGGAGTTATTGAGTACGCCATGTTGCAGCGGGCCGATGCCACTGAACATTTCAATGTGTCCGGGCAGAGTGCAATTGCTACCGGATCTTGCATAGGGTGCGGCCAAACCGCGTTTTGCCAAAGCATCGAGGGCGGGCACCTTGGCACGATTGGGGCCGAAAACAGCGTCGGCGCGCATAGTGTCCAAACTGATTAAGACGACGTCGGGTCGGCGCTCAGACGGGTTCGACCCGGAACTATGCCCAGGGTTGGTGAGGTTATCTGCTGTAGGCTTGATGGCCCCGGCTTCTGCGGCTTGGGGTTGAGAGAACCCCGCGGCGAAGGAGCCGGCGCTGACCTCGAAGATAGGCGGTAGATTGCGTCCGCCTGCCCCAAACCAAGCCATGAGGCAATAAGCCAAGCCAATGGCGGTGGTTTTGCCTTTGGGCAGAAAGCGAGCTGGGGTCTTCCACGCCAACAAAGCAGTCAGCGGTAGGATCCATAAACCCACTGTTGTATTGCCGCGATAACGGCCCATATCCAGCATCAGCCCACCGGCCAGCGGGGCCAAAGCAAAGGCCACACCCCAGGCGAATCCACGTCCGTAAGACCAAGCGGTTG
>CAZMDZ010000347.1:0-4146 GCA_964565175.1 uncultured Planctomycetales bacterium | reverse complement strand
TGAGAAGCGATTCTTGATGATCCACGTGCCCAAAACCGGGGGCACCAGCGCGGCACGGGCATTGGATCAATGGATCGTCCACCCGCCCCAGGGCACTTGGAATAAAGTCCTTTGCAGACTGCACTTACGCAAAGATCCAGCGAAATTCATGCTGCGCGTACACGGCGGATTGCGCTACGCTTGCAAGGTTTTGCCCGACGATTTGCCGCCAAACCTGTTCAAGTTCGCCTTCGTCCGCAACCCGTGGGATCGGCTGGTCTCGGAATATAGTTTCGTCTGCGACCGCGAAATCCACCCCCGCCACAAGGAGGTCAAGGCGCTTCCTGATTTCCATTCCTATTTGGTCTATGAACGCTATCGAGCGCGCGGGCGCAGCCAGGCCGACATGCTGCAAGGACGAGATGGCAAGCTGGGAATGGACTTCGTCGGCCGGTTTGAGAACTTGCGCGGCGATTTCAGCGAGATTTGCAGCCGGATTGGGGTGGATTCGGAGTTGCCGCACCTGAATAAGACCAAGCACCGGGATTTCCGCGATTACTACGATGATCGGAACAAGGATTACGTCGCCAAGCACTGGCGCGACGAAATTGAGCTGTTTGGCTACGAGTTTTAGAAAAAAATTGCGCCCCGGGCTGTTTCTACTCGCCTAAAGGGTTAATCCGGGAGCGAAGCTCTACGATACGAAGCTCCCACGGCCACTTCATACACTTAACCCCTGAGGCCCCGAGATGACCTGCGCCGAAATCATGACGCCTGACCCAATCACGGTCGGCGAAAACGAACCTCTGGAAAACGCCGTTGCCATCCTCCGCGACAACCGCTACCGCAGTGTGCCGGTGATTGATTCGAACGGAAAAATGGTCGGCCAATTTGGCATTCACGCGCTGCTGCGTTTGCTGGTGCCAAAAGTAGCGACGATGCGTTACGGCATTCCGCGACTCCCGTTTGTGACCGACGACACCGATGATTTGAAGAGGCGTCTGTCGGATCAATATCACAAGCGCGTGAAGCGGTTTGTTGAGACCGAATACATCATCGTCCATCCGGACACCCCCCTTACCCGAGTCGTGCTTGGCTTGTACCACTGCCACGACAACCTCCCCGTGGTGGACCGCGAAACCCAACAGCTAGTTGGGATCGTGAGCTACTGGGACATTGTTGGACGCCTTCTGGACTAAATAGTGACTTCTGGCGATTCTCACGGTGCAATAAACGTGATGTTCGGGATGGATCCATTGTGGGTCACCGGCATCATTTTTGTTCTCACCTACGCGGTCATCATGACCGAAAAGTTCAACCGCGCAGTGGTGGCACTGCTCGGCGGAACTTTCATGGTTCTGGCCGGCATCCATACTCAGGAAACGGCTCTCGCTGGCATTGATTGGAATACGATCGGCCTGTTGACCGGAATGATGGTGATTGTCGCCATCACTCGAAGGTCGGGGGTTTTCCAATACCTTGCGATTTGGTCAGCCAAGAAGGTCAACGCGCGACCGTGGGGCATCTTGGTGATGCTTTCACTGGTGACCGCAGTGTTGTCGGCTTTCTTGGATAACGTGACGACGGTGCTCTTGATTGCACCGGTGTCGTTGCTGATCACGGAAGAATTAGAAATTGAGCCGTACCCATTTTTGTTCGCGCAGATTCTGTTCTCGAACATTGGTGGTACTGCCACTCTGATTGGTGACCCGCCAAACATCTTGATCGGCTCGCAGGTCGAGAGCATCGACTTTAACGGCTTCCTGATTCACATCGCGCCGATTGTGCCGGTCGTCTTCTTAGCGACGATGGGGCCGATTTACTTGATGTGGGGCAAAAAGCTCAAAGCTTCGCCCGAGGCGATGAAGCGCGTAATGGACTTCCGCGAACAGAAAGCCATCCGCGACGTGCCGCTGCTGAAAAAGTCGCTGACCGTCCTCTTCCTGGTCCTGATCGGCTTCATGTTTGGTCACCCTGCTGGCCTCGAGCCAGCGACGGTTGCTATGGCTGGTGCCGCGGTGCTGCTATTTCTCGACAACATGGGGCATTCGGCTGAGGATCAGTCTGAAAAAGTTCACCACACCTTTGGCGAGGTGGAGTGGGTCACGATCTTCTTCTTCATTGGTCTGTTTGTGATCGTGCACGCACTAGAACGCGTCGGCGCGCTGGGCATGCTGGCTTCTGAAGTCGTGGCGATGACCGACGGCGCCGAAACGACGAAGGAAATCACTTCGATTTTGAGCCTGGCGGTGATGTGGGTATCGGCGGTTGCCTCAGCGGTGGTCGATAACATCCCATTTGTGGCGACCATGATTCCAACTTTGGAAGCAACCATGGAACAGCTGAAGGAGCAAGGTTCTGCACTGAATCTCGACCAGCAAAATACCATCTGGTGGTCGCTGTCTTTGGGTGCTTGCTTGGGCGGCAACGGCTCTTTAGTCGGTGCCAGCGCCAACCTGATCGTCGCTGGATTCGCCGAGCGTGCTGGTTCCCCCATCCGCTTCGTCACCTTCCTCAAACACGCCTTCCCGTTGATGCTGATGTCCATCGTCATCGCCACGGTGTACGTTTACCTGCGCTACCTCATCTGAGCGCCGGACCGATGGAATCCGTCGGCGGCTCGGAAATGGTTCAGCCACCTGAACCATTTCCACCCGAGCCGCCGCCTTTGTTCTGACCGGTCTTTCCGGAACTGGGTCCGCCACCCATGCTGCCGATAATTCCCGAGACTTGAGATGGGTTATCGCCATCTAATTCCTTCTTTCCATTTCCGCCCTTACCTGGAACTGCGAACGACGGATGTGCAAGGCAAGCAAGCAAGACTGCGGTGAGTCCGGCAGTACAAAAATGACGTCGGGAGAGAGCTTTGAATTTCATCACACTGGGCGGATGGCTTGGCGGAGTTGGTGGGCGAGATCTACGTCGGCTTGCAGGACTTGGGAAGCCCGGCCGCCCTTGTGGGCCAGGGTACTCCAGACAGACTCTGCTGGGAACAGCCGGGAATAGCCGTGGCAGGCCCGCCTGATTTTAGGAATACGCTTGCCGACATCAGGAGCGATCACGGCATAGATCAGGTAGCTCAATAGGTTCGATTCGTCCCACGGGCAAAGGTCGACGGCGCGTTCGGCAAACCAAATCGCCCCCTCGTCATCGCCTAACAACTCGTAGCACCCAGCCAGGTTTCTTTGAAAACGCGACCGTTCTGCAGGTCGTAAGGGAGCATTGGCCAGCGCACTTTGAAGGTTCTGCAAAGCGGGTTGCGCCAAACCCCTTCGAAGTTGATTGACGGCGTGGGTCAGCCTTGCTTGATTCGAATTGGGGAGCAATGCCAATGCGATTTGAGATGCGGCCATTGGATCATGCCAAATGCGCTGCCAAGGCTGATCAACCAACTGGGCCAATCCGGGTTCCGCGTCGGCAAGCGACGCCATTTGCAAGAATTCGGGTAGCAGCAGGCGAATCCGTGCACGGGTTTCCGACGAATCGGCTTCAAGCCCTTGGGTGGCCGGCCGGTACTTGTTGCCATCGGCAAGCCGCAGTCCGGCTTGGACCGCATTGATGAGAAGCAAATGGCCCAATTGACGAGTCGTTTGCCCTCCCCAAACACGACGCATTTCGCGACGGGCGGCGGCGGTTGGCTGATCTTGCCCCGTTCTGACGCTCATTCCCCGGGCGGTCTCCATTGGCCGGGCAATGGCCCTTCCGTTTCTTGTTCGAGTTGACGCCAAACTTGCTGCAGTGCCTGGCTCAATTTGGGCTTCGGCATGCCCGTTTTGTCGGCCAGAGCAGCGGCGTCGAAATCTTCCATCATGTAGAGGTAAAACAGAGCTCTCTCTGAGTAGGGAAGGTCATTGAATTTCTGTTGCAGCTCTGCCGGTGGCTCTCCGGGCGCACCATTGCACACCCCTAAGTCGTCATTTGGGTCGGCTAAATCGGTGAGGATGCTCCCTTCCACCCACATTAAAAAGGCGCCGTGATGATCGGGGAGGTCGTCTCGATGGGCTACCCGGGCAAAGAGACGCGCGACCAGCATTTCGGTGGGCAGCAGCAGGAAATGTCGCATCGATGTGGAACGCACGCCTCGTTCAATCCATGGCGAGCATTTTTCGAACAGGTCCCCGAGGAGTTTCACCCGGAATTCGGGCGAGCTGACTTGGTAGTCACGAA
>CAZMDZ010000346.1:0-4148 GCA_964565175.1 uncultured Planctomycetales bacterium | reverse complement strand
GGCCGATGCAGTTGGTTTTTGCTGGCAAAGCCCACCCGCGCGATACCGACGGCCAAGAATACGCCCAGCAAATCCACAAGATGGCCCAGCGCGCCGGCTTCCGCGGCAAGGTGTTGCTGCTGGAGGAATACGACATGGAGGTCGGCCGCATGTTGACGTCGGGATGCGACGTGTGGTTGAACACGCCGATTCGTCCGCATGAAGCGAGCGGGACTAGCGGTATGAAACCACCGTTGCACGGCGGCTTGAATTGCTCGATCCTCGACGGCTGGTGGCCTGAGGGATATGACGCGCGCAAAGCGCATCGCAATGGTTGGGCAATTGGCGACGGCGCCGAATACAAAAGCCAAGCGCGTCAGGATCGTGCCGATGCCGAGTCGCTGTACGAACTGCTAGAAAAAGAAATCGGCCCCGCGTTTTACACGCGAGGCCGCAAGGGTCTGCCAAAGCAATGGCTGAAGTTGATGCGGGCATCGATTCGTTCGATCCCCGAGCAGTTCAGCAGCCACCGGATGGTGGCGGAATACCTGGAGCTGTATTCCGGGTGAACCCCTCCGCAGCGAGGGCTCACCCAGTTGGAACTAGTTCACCGAAGCGGAGTAGTTCTGACCTTCCACGGCTTCCAAAGCCGCGATCACAGTCTTCTCGCAGTAGTCCTTGCCAGGAGTGACGGTGGCAGTCTTGCTTGCGTAGTCAACTTCAACGCCAGCGACGCCAGGGGTGTTCGTAAGAGTGGCCAGCACACGGCTGGAGCAACCAACACCTCAGGTCATGCCAGTCACGTTGAAAGTGACTGGAGCAATTACGGTGTCAACGGAAGCGTCTTTCGCAGCTGCGGTGTCTTCGCAATCGGCACAAGCAGCTTCGCTGTCACAGCAAGCTGGCGTTTGGCAAGCATTCAGGCCAAACATTGCACCGACCGCCAGGGCGATCATCAGTAAGTATTTCATGCTTAGAGTTTCGCCGCTCCCTGGCGGTTGTTACAAGTAACTTGGCTGATTCTCAATCTCATGAATTCCCCCAACCCCTCTGTGGACCGCCGGTCCTTCCTTCGCTCCTCCTTCGCTGCCGCCGCAATTGGCGCGGGAGCAAAAAGGCCACTGAAAGGGGCCACCTTGATGCCGCCTTCGCAAGTTAAGCCACAGAAGATACTTATACTCGGAGGCACGGCATTCTTAGGGCCTCATCTAGTCGAAGCGGCGGTGGCGAGAGGTCACCAAATCACACTTTTTAACCGCGGCCGAACCAATACTCATCTATTCCCGGAGCTAGAAAAATTTGTTGGAGATCGCGACCCAAGCAAGGGTGAAGGCCTGAAAGCACTGGAAAAAGCAGTGGCCGACGGGCGGAAATGGGACGCCGTCATCGATACCAGTGCTTATTACCCGCGGGTGGTGACGGCCGCCGCCGAGGTGCTGAAGGGCGCGGTGGGGCATTATCAATTCATCTCAACGCTGTCGGTTTTTGCGGATCGCAGCGTCAATGTCGACGAAAACGCGCCGCTGATTGAGCTGGAAGATCCGGCCACGGAGAAGGTCACCGGTGGCACTTATGGCGGACTCAAAGCGCTGTGTGAAGCAGCGGCCGAAGTTGCTCTGCCGGGCCAGGTCAGCAATGTGCGCCCCGGGTTAATCGTTGGCCCGCTCGACCGAAGTGATCGATTCACTTGGTGGCCTCATCGCATGAATCGCGGCGGTGAAATCCTCGCACCCGGCAAACCCGACGCGCCCATCCAAGTCATCGACGTCCGCGACCTTGCCCAGTGGTGTGTTCACCTAATCGAGCAGCAAACCGCCGGTGTTTTCAACGCCGTTGGTCCTGGATCGCGCGTGACCATGCAAGAATTCCTGCACGGCTGCAAAATCGTGCTTGGCGCCAACGCCACGTTCACCTGGCTAGCCGACGAATTCCTGCTCGAACAAAAGGTCGGGCCGTACGTGCAAATGCCGCTGTGGATTCCACGCGAGGACGCGCCTTATGGAACCGCGCAATGCCAAAAAGCAATGGCTGCTGGGCTGAGCTTCCGCCCCCTCGGCGACACCATTCGTGATACTTTGGAGTGGTCCCAAACCCGCGACAGCGCTCATCGTTGGCGCGCCGGCCTTGCCGCAGAACGCGAGGCTGAACTTTTGGCTGCCTGGGCAAAGAGGAATGACGAATAATCAAAGTGCAGGACGCAACGTGCTCGGCCAACCACTCGAGCCATGTTGCATGAGTCCACTGACCGGTTTTTACCGCGACGGCCTATGCCGCACCGGACCGGATGACGTCGGCTTGCATACGATTTGCGTGCAAGTTGACGCGCAGTTTTTGGAGTTCAGCATGAAGGTGGGCAATGACTTGAGCACGCCGATTCCGGCTTTTGGTTTTCCTGGATTGAAGCCGGGGGACAAGTGGTGCTTGTGCATTGAACGCTGGAAGGAAGCGTTGGATGCCGGTGCTGCGCCGAAGGTGGTGCTGGAAGCGACGCATTTTTCGGTGTTGGAGTTCGTCGAGATGGGGGATTTGCGCGCCCACGAAGTCGGGCAATCCAGCTAAGAGTGAGAGCGGATTTGGAGTACACTTGAGTGGAGTATTCTCCGCTAATCTCCTCGATTTGCTCCTCCCCCTCGTAACTCTACCTCCTGCTTTCCAGGTGCTGTTCCCTTGTCAAGTCAAGGAAGTGGGGCGGGTTCTGTTGGCGAGTGTTTTTCTGGTCATTGGGCTACCTGCAGCCCAAGTCGCCACGCCAAACATTCCCGAGCACCCCGGCATTCCTTGCGAAAAAATCATCCATGCGGGCGATGGTTTGGTGCAGTTGACGACTTTGGGCGGCTTGTTTAGTGACGCGACTCACCTTGAAGTCGCCGTCGCGCCAAACCGCGACATCTTGGCGGTGTGGACATCGGAGGTGGATGCGCAACACGTGTCGGTGGAAGCCGCGTATTTGAGCTACGGCGTCGACGGAACCGGCGTGGAACAATGGACCTGCAGCCCAACGATTCGGCTGGCGCGATACAGCCATTCGCTTGAGCTAGCGCGCGTCACCAAGGCGGATGTCGAGTGCGTGACCGATGATCCAGTAAATGCAGTTTTTGCCGTGGCGTGGGGGCGGGCACGGTGGTTCAAGAACAACCCCAGCCCTGGTCGTTTGGAGTGTGCAATCGTCACCCAGCCAACCGCCGCTGGTGCCATGCCCGGGGTCGAACAAGCGGTGCCAGGAATTGAGGGTTTTGTGCTTGATGCAAGCCTCAACGAAGCCGTCGGCAATATCACGCCGTCATTGGTTTGGCGCGAGTCGATGATGGCGGAGCGTGAATTCGGGGTGGTTTATTCCCACTTGGTTTCGGAGGATTCTGTGAACGATGTGGCGTTGCTGGATATCCGCTGGGCCGACGCAAGCATTCCGGCGGCGGGTTCGGTGAGCGCAAATTCATCGACTTTGGTTTCCAACGTTCCGGCGCATGGCGATCTCTACGCGCGAGTGAACGGCTCGATTGTGGTGCCAGAAATCGTTGCCGTTGAAGACGATTTATTGCTGCTAGCTTACGAAGAAGCACCGCCAACCATGACCGACGGCGCTCGCGTGCATTTACGGAGTTATTCGTGGTTGGGCTTTGGAACTTCGCCGTTGGAAGTGGCAAGCGCCACCATCGAACCTACGTCCAGCGATACCCTGTTCCGCCGACCCGTGATGTCGGTCAGTCCCTTCAACGCCAGCCATCTCAGCTTGGCTTATTACGAACTCGACGGCATTGCCATTACTCAAACCGCGCATTTGCAGTGGTTCGATTGGACCACGCTGACTGGAACTGAATTGACCTGGCCAGCCCATCTCATCGGCGCCAGCAAAGTGCCGTCGCCCATTGCGTTGACAGATTCCACCATTTGTTTCATTCATTCCCCAGGCAAGGATCCGCTGCTTTCCAACCTCCTTTTCGACGGCATCACCACCCGCGCAGTAGTCCCATTGAGCCTGTGCAAACGCGCCGCCGCCGCCATCCTGGAAAACGCCGACGCCAACCGCGATCTGCTGGTTGTAGGTGCTCATTCCGGCCACGAAACTTACGTCGCCGGAACCAGCCGCCCCTATTTATCTATCACCCTCGCTGAGCTATAACTAAGCAACGGCTGCGGGCGTAACTCAGTTGGTAGAGTGTCAGCTTCCC
>CAZMDZ010000345.1:0-4153 GCA_964565175.1 uncultured Planctomycetales bacterium | reverse complement strand
AGCTCGCTCCGGCGGAAGCTCCGCCCATCCACATGTGTGGAGTTGGGGTTGAGCATGGTTTGCCGGGAGCGGATGACGTTGACCAGGTTGGGTCCAAGGGGAATTCCGGCTCCAACGGGAACTCTGGATCTGGCGGACGCAACACCAACACGCCGCCGCCCTCCGGCGGCTTTGAGCAATGGCAACCTGGTTCGTGGAAATGGACCATGCGTAAGTCGCGCATCGCCTTCGACGCAACTTGGGATTACTGGCTGCGCGAAGGCCAAACCGTTCCCGGGGTGACAGCTGGAGTCGAGTACCAGTTGGCCGAAAACGATTTGATGTGCGCGCGCGATGCGTTGGTGACTTACGAGTTGACCGGGATCGTCATTCGTCAGAGTCCGTTTTATACCGGTACCACCGCTGGCGCCCTGCTCGGTGAATTTGGCAACGAATGGGACGCCAACCAAGGGCACATTCCGCGCGAATCCGCCGTCGCCCTCGACGGTTACCAAGGCGACGGCATTGCCGGTTTGGCTTGGGTGGGAACGCTTGGCGGCGGCTTGGCTTACGCTTGGATGTATTGGGGGAGTGGTTATATCCCCGGCATCATCGCCCACGAGGTTGGTCATAACTGGGGCGCGGGTCACATTGATTGCTGGCCGTGGGGCGGTTCCGCAATGTGCGGTTCGTGGCTGCTTTATGGCCCCGATACCACCAACATCGTTCTCAATCGCGCGGCATGGTTGAACCTGCCAGAGATGCCGCCCTACGCCGACCCGGTTCGCCCCTACGCCGACCCGGATTGGGCCCGCGCCGACACGCAATCCGACAATACGATTGACGTGCTCCACAACGATTACGACGCCAACCTTCAACCGATTCATGTCTCCGCGGTGGATCCAATCACCACCGCCAATGGCACCGCGTCGATCTTGCCGGGTTCGGGCCCCGCTGGCCGCGACCTGGTGCTCTACCAGCCGGATCGCACTCGTTTAGGTCCTTACAGCGATAGTTTTTGGTATGCGTCGGCCGACCCGGATGGCAACGAACATTGGACGCCAGTCACCATTGAAGTGCGCGAGCGTTTGCTGGCGGGCGAGTGGAAGTTGGAAGAGGGGACTGGCGATTTGCTGATCGATAGTTCTGGCCTGGGCAATGATGGCGTGATCACCAAACCGGTGATTTACGCAGAGCGGCCGGATCCGAGTACGTCGGGTTCTTGCTACTCGACGGTGGGAGCGCCCAACGTCAATTTGTGGGACAACGATCCGAGCACGGAATTCAGCTCGTCCAATCAAGGCGTCGTGAGCAGCAACTTCACGCGCGACCCCGCCGACGGAACCTGGTTGGAGTTTGACTTCGGCGCCAACACGACCTTCCACGGATTCCGTCACCGGGATTTGGATTCGTCGACGCAGTGGATTCAAACTTCGGTGTTGTGGTTCTCGGACGACAATCAATTCGACAGCAGTGACTCGATGGTGGAGATTCAGCACCACAGTTATGGCGATTACGTCGAGTATGGATTTGGTGGCGTCAGTGGTCGTTATGTTCGTTGGGAAGTGACGGCGCAATACGATGCTAACTCGGGCAATGGCGCATTGGGCGGCAAGGAGATGGCGTTTTTGTACGACGGCGAAATGGCGGAGCTGCCGACGCCGGTAGTGTTGCAGGCTTCGAATTCGAAAGCTGGCATGGAGCCCGCCAACTTGGTCGACAAGTTTGTCGATTCTGAATTCGCCTCGCCGGGGCAAGGCGTGATCAGCGCCCAGCTCACCACCAACCCTGCCGACGGCACCTGGATCGAGTTGGACTTTGAACAACAACGCACCTTTAAAGGCGCTGGTTTCTTGGACCGCAGTTCGATCCGCAATCGCTTGGGTAAAACTCGCTTGTGGTTCAGCAACTCGCCTACCTTTAGTGCCAGCGATCCATCGATCGATTGGGACCATGGCAATCAAAAGTTCATTCAAGTGATTGCCTTCGCGCCGATTCAAGCGCGTTACGTGCGCTGGGAAGTGGTGGAGAAGGATCCCAAGTCATTCCAAAATGATCTGGGTGGCGCGGAGTTGTCGCTGTACACCGATCAAAGTTCTGGATCGGGCTATCAACGCGTGGCCGGTCCTTACGGGGATTGCTTGGAGATCACCGGCCGGCTGCAAGCTACCAGCGCCAACGCCGCAAAATTGCCGGTGGCCGTCAGTGAGCCGTTTTCGATGAACGTGTTCCTTCACCCAGAAGCGGGTTTGGGCGAAGGCACGATGATCGCTGGCTTCGGCGACCCAACCGATGGCACTGGCCGCTTCTTCGAACTCATTGGCGGTCGTTTGCACGTGGCCGGGGTTGACTCTGGTTGGACTCCGCCTAGCAATGTTTGGACGATGATTTCGGTGACCTTCGACGGTAGCCGAATGAAGATGTTCGCCGACGGTCAGCGTTTGGGCGGTTGGGACACATGGCTCCATGCAACTTCCAGCGACCTGCACCTGGTGCCGAACGCGTCGACTTATTCCAGCTCTTACTACCGTGGTTTGATCGATGAGTTCGCGGTGTGGAATTACGCTTTGAGTAAAGCCGAGATTACTGGACTGCTGAGCGGTGGCGCAGCGCACGGCCCGGTGCCTTTTGATACCCGCACCATGGTCAACAATTCGCCGCGATTGAGTTGGCACGCCGGGCGCAACACTCCGCAGCACGACGTTTACCTTTCGACTGATTTTTATGCCACCCGCGATGCCACGGTGGGGGCGGCGGAATACGTCGGCCGGATCTCGAACGATTATTTGGATCTGCAAAACCTGACGCCGAAGACTTGGTACTACTGGCGTATCGATGAAGTGCACAGCAACGGTGATACTGTGCCGGGCAAGGTGTGGCGTTTCCGCACGGAGCTGCCGTGGACGACGACAGCGCTGGAAGGTTTCGGCGATGGCAATGATGGCGACCACTTGGATGGACTGGGTGGCGGCGTCGGCTTTGGCGGCGTTTGGCAGGCTCCAAGCGGCAACGGTTACAAGGTGAAGTCGGGCAGCATTGGCGCTTACCCAGCGAACCTGCCGTTCACCGAAACCGACGGTTTCTTCGAACGCAAGTCGGTCAACGATTTGCCGATGGAAGGCATGCGCGACTTCGATGACTCGGCGATGGACATCGACTTGGCTGGCGAAGGCAGTTTTTATTACTCGTTTGCGTTGAAGCTCAACGGCAACGATGAGGAAATGACTGCGATGTGCGGCCTGCGCGATTCTCTAACCGGTCAAACTCTGCTTGCTGGTGCGGAAAATGGTTCTTGGCGAATCAGCGGAGCCGCAGGAACCGCCGACGGCTTTGGCGTGAGCAAAAACCGCACCTTCTTCGTGGTGGTGCGCATTGACGCCAGCGGCCTGAACGAAGACGCGGTGTGGATGAAGATTTACAACAGCGCTTTTGATGCGGTTCACCAAAGTGATCTGCAACTCAATGGCGTTGGATCCGGAACCAATCAATGGACGTTGATGAGCACCGCTGCCACCAGCGGCAATTTCAACCAGTTGTTCCTTTACGCCGGTGGGAATCGATCCTTCTTCACTACCGCGCGCTCCGAAATGGACGAAATTCGCGTCGGCCGGACCTGGACCGATGTGACCGGATTGTAAGGGAACGGCGGGCGGCATGGCCGGGTGGAGTAAAATCGTTCGGCCATGAATTTACTCGCAGCTGAAACCCCATCCTTGTTGCTGGATCGGGCGAAGTTGACCCGCAACATTTCGGCGATGCATCAACGCATGGCCGAGCTGGGTGTGAATTTACGGCCGCATGGCAAGACGGCGAAGAACATCGATGTGATGCGGTTGGCGTTGGCCGGGCAGCAAGGTGGGATCACCGTTTCGACCATGAAGGAGGCGGAGTATTACTTTGAGCATGGCATCCAAGACATTGTTTATGCGGTGGGGATTGCGCCGCTGAAGAACTGCTGCTGCAAATCGCAGGCTTGCTCGATCAGTCGAGCGGCACCGAGATGGCCGGAGTCCTGACTCACGCCGGCGGTTCTTATGATTGCCGTGGTGCGGTTGAGTTGCAGCAAATGGCTCAGCGCGAACGTGATGCCGCGGTGCAGGCAGCCGAACGATTGCGTGCAGCCAATCTTCCATGTCCTGTCGTTAGCGTTGGCTCCACTCCAACTGCAACTTTC
>CAZMDZ010000344.1:0-4160 GCA_964565175.1 uncultured Planctomycetales bacterium | reverse complement strand
TGTCCCTCAACGGTGGTCGCTCAAAATGCGATAGGCATCCCCCCAGACGCCCTCGCACGAATCAGGCTCAACCCTTGCGGGGAGCTAGATCCGTCTGCACAAAGAACAAAAAACCAGAAGCGGTTGTTGCCTATCCATACGTCACAAAGGACGTGCTCGGCAAAAATCTGCGCTCAATGTTTTCGAAATACCTTTCGGTTTTCGGCCAACAGAATTTCGGGCAGGCGTACCGATCGCCGAAATTTTTCACTGCCGCCAACCACTCTCAGCTCTTATCCCGGAACCGACCCAAATTCAGCAAGTCGCTGACTAGATTGGCCACGCCCAAACCCATCAGCAAGTAAGCAACGAAGTTACCGCTCAACGGGAAAGTGTCAAAGACACCATAGGGCTCATTAAAGAGGTGAGCGTTATCAGCCAGGTAAAAAGCAGCGCCGACGGCTAGCAGCACTAGCCCGCTGCGAAAGGGGTGACGCTTCCCCTTGCATTCCTCCTTTTTCTCCTCGCTTTCGCCGCCGTGCTGGGCAAGCAATTCGTGGATTTCATCGACGCTGAGCCCTTGCTCAATCGCAGTTTCGATTATCTGGGCCTGCAGCTTTTTTTTGCGGTAATCGAGAATAATGGCCAAAATGGGAATCGAGAGTCCGCCGACAATGGCCACGATTGGAATCAGGAGAGCGGCCTCGAAATCGGAGGGTGCCGAGGAGACAACCAAGCTGAGTGCGGAGAGTGAATTCATGTTTCTTGTGGCGATGAGTCGGCGGATTAGACCTAGTTCTAGCCCATCCGGTTGCAACCGAATCATAAATTGTCGGGTCTGAATTCCAACTAAGGGAACACCCTACATGTCCAAAACCCTTTTCAGGGCCGTGACCCGCCCACCAACGCCGACGAAGCCGCTTACACCCGGCACCGAAGCCAGCGCCTACCTCCCGATGACAGAGGAGGCGGCGGCGCGGTTCGTCACGGATTGGACGCCCTGCATCTTGTCGCAGATGGCCCGTTTTCGTTTGCCAGCAGATCTCGCCGAGGACGCCGCCCAAGAAGCGCTTTTGCGAGCGATGCGGGCTCTGCCTAAATTTCAGGGTAAATCCAAGCTCTCGACATGGATTTACAGCATCGCCTGGCGAGAAGGGCATCGCGCGCACCACCGCTGGCAGTGGCACAAGCAGCGGGTCACTTCGAATCCAAGCCTAGTCGAAGCTGCAGCTGGAGATTCCAGCCCCAATTGCCACGCAACCAAATCCAACTCCCCCGAAATGACGACTGACCTACTCGACGAGGTCAGCCTGGTCCAATCGGCGATGGATCAACTACCCGTCAAACAACGAATGGCCTTGGGCTATCACTATTTGGAAGAAATGAGCGTGGAGGAAATCGCCACGCTGATGAAAGCCGCCCCAGGCACAGTGAAATCCTGGCTGAAACGGGGCCGGGATCAACTGCGTAGCCGCCTCAACAACGGAGTGAATCGATGACCGATCTAGACCGAATCCTGAAAGACCCTCGATCACACCGAGCAGTGCCCGAATCAGAAATGGTGCAACGGGTGCAACAATCGACGCTGCAATCATGGAAGGAGGGCGGCGAAAGCCAAGCGGAGCAATCGGTGGTCGTCGGCGAGGCGAAGGGAAAATCGAAATGGCGACGGATTGGGCCCGTGCATCTTGTTGCCTTCGTTTTGACGGTCACAGCGCTGCTGGTCATGATCAGTCCACACGTTCCCCAAATGCCGCGCTATGACTTGCTTCTGAAATACGGCCTCTATGATCTGATCGACACCACCGCTCTAGGCATGCTTTATCACCCGATGCAAACGGCAATCCTGCTTGCGTTGGCGGCGGCTGGACTTGGCTTTGGCTTGTCTTCACATGCTCGGCTGGCCCTGCGCCGGATGTTTTGAGCGGCTGGATTCTAGCCTTGGGATGAAATGAATACCCAGGCCTGGTACCGCCGCATCGCCGCGATTTACGACCCCATTTGCCGCCCCCTTTTTGCCGGACCGCGGCGGGCGGCAGTCGATGCACTTGAGTTACAACCAGGGCAAACGGTGCTGGATTTGTGCACGGGGACTGGCTTGAACTTACCGCTGCTTGCCCATGCCGTTGGGCCGGCGGGCACTGTGGTCGGCATCGATTTCAGCCCACAAATGCTGCAGCGAGCGCAAAAGCGCGTGGACTCGTTGGCCGATGCCAAGCAGCGGTCCCCACTCGGCGGGAACCTCAACATCCAACTGCACCAAACCGACGCGGGCTGCATTTCTAGCTCCGACTTAACGCAATGGATTGGCCAACCTACCGTCGACGCCGTGCTCTGCACTTTTGGCCTTGCGGTTGCCACCAACTGGCTGCAGCTTCGCGCCAACGCTTGGCAATTGCTGCGCCCTGGCGGGCGGTTTGCCATTGCCGACAACCAACCCTTTCGCCGGTTCCCGTTGCGCGCCATCAACTTCCCCTGGGTGCAAGCGGCAAACCTAAGTGGTGCGGCTGAAATTCGTCGGCCGACTTGGGAATTACCTGAGCAGGTGGAAAGGCGAAAACCCCGCCAGGATTTCCTCGCGGGGTTTGTGTTTGTGACCGCTGGCAGCAAGCCAATGGAAACGGCGGATGATCCAGAAGTCCTCCATGAAGGAGGGAGTTGAACTTCCCAAGCTACTGCGGGTACTTCTCTAGCAGTGCTGCCACGTCTTTGCGGTTTTCGGCCTGCTGCTTGACGGAATCGCCCGCAAGCTGACGAGCAGTGGCCAAATGTTGCTTGGCGCCAGCTTCATCCGCCCGCAAATCCAATGCGACGGCCAAGTACAGGTGGCACTGCCAGTCCTGAGGGGCCAGTGAAACCGCCTGTTTCAGCGGCGCAACCGCCTTGGCTGGCTGGCCGAACGAAACGTTCAACAAGCCCAAGTTCTTGCTCGTCACCAAGGTCGGATCGCCCAAGTCGAAAGCCTTCTGGAATGCCTTCACCGCCTGCTTCGGGCGCTGAACACGGAGCAGCGCCGAACCGTAGCGGCGCCAAGCCTGACGTCGGGCGGGGCCGAGTTCAGTCGCACGTTTGAAGTAAGCAATCGACTCTTCGAATACCTGCTCGGCATCGGCGAGGAAACCCAGTTGTAACTGCAACTGATAAATGTCCGGGTTGATCGTCAGCGCTGTTTCCAAAGTAGTTCGAGCATCCTTGAGCCGCTTGGCCTGCATTTCGGTCACACCCTTCTGCAGCAAAGCGACCAAATTGCCTGGATCCATTTTCAACGCGTCCTCGTAGTGGCCAATGGCTTCGTCCCAATCTTGGTTCTTACCCGCCCAGTCGCCGAGAGAAATCACTGGTGCTGGATCGTTCGGATCGACGGCACGGGCTGCGGCAAAGTGCTCTTCCCACTCCGGCATGCCCAACTGGCGCTCCAACTGAGCCAAAGCCAAGATTTCCATCGCACCGGCACCATTCAACTTGGCCAAACGCCGCACCAAGGGCAACGCCTCTTGAACACGACCGCTTGAAACGAGGATGTCCGCCAATGCACTTTGGCAGCGCAATTCATCTGGGTTTTCCTCCAGCACGGCGCGCAGAGCGGCTTCGGCCTCGGGGCTATGCGCTCGAGCGAGCTCCAAAGCCTCGGATTGCTCTTCAAAGTAGAGAATGGCATCCTTCGGGTCGGGGCGATCCCCGTCGGCAAACATGTCGCCGTCGCCATGGCCGCCACTCTCGTTGCCACTCGGGCTAGTGCCGAGGTAACCAAGAGCAATCAGTGCTGCTTTTTCAGCGGCTGGCAAATCGTCGAAATTACTGAACTGATGATCGGCCTCCTGCTCTGGAATGGCCTCACTCATCAGACGGCGGAAGATGTCGGCTTGATCCGGCGACTGATCGATAAGGTTCATGACCTCGCCGACATCAGTAGTCAGGCCGTAGAGCTCCTCGTTTGGAGCTTGAATGTAGCGGCCATCCACCGAGCGCAGAGAGCGCAAGGCTGCCCAACCGAAGTTGTAGTACGGCAGCATCGATTCGGAGTAAACCACACGCCGGAGCAGCGCCTCTTCCAGGGCGACGGCTTCCGGCTCGGTCTGCTCCTTGGTCAGCTGCACCGCCAGCGACTGGCCATCAATTGCCTCTAGGCCCGGCAACTGCAGCAAGTCCAAAACCGTCGGCGCGATGTCAACCAAGCTGAC